>JAVEUY010000026.1:0-14650 GCA_034005315.1 Ignavibacteriaceae bacterium
ATCTTACCAACAAACTTTTAGAAGAGACATTAATTGTTGCGTTAGTGATTATTGCTTTTCTTCTTCACATAAGAAGTTCTTTTGTTGCAATCTTTACTTTGCCCACAGCGGTTCTCATTTCATTTTTAATAATGCGTCTGCAGGGAATCAATGCAAACATTATGTCACTTGGCGGAATTGCAATTGCAATCGGTGCAATGGTTGATGCATCTATTGTAATGGTTGAAAATGCTGCAACACATCTTTCAGCCGAACGGGATAAGCCAATAAGTGAAAGAAAATCTCACTGGACTGTTATTCTCGAATCAGGAAAAGAAGTAGGACCTTCAATCTTTTATTCACTTTTAGTAACTACTGTTTCATTCCTGCCGGTCTTTACACTTGAACAGCAGGAAGGAAGAATGTTTAAACCGCTTGCATTTACAAAAACTTATGCAATGGCTGGTGCTGCAATTCTTGCAGTAACAATTGTTCCGGTTTTGATTGGCTATCTCGTTCGCGGCAGGTTAAGGAAAGAAGAAGATAATCCGATTACAAAAGTTCTTATTAAAATTTATCATCCGGTTGTTGATTTTGTAATGAACAGAAGATGGTGGGTGATGGGCGCTGCTTTAGTAATAATTCTTTTAACTGTAATTCCATTTTCAAAACTTGGTTCAGAGTTTATGCCGCCTTTGTATGAAGGTGATTTGCTTTATATGCCTACAACGCTTCCGGGAATTTCAATCACAAAAGCGAAAGAGATACTTCAGCAGACTGATAAAATCATAAAAACTTTTCCGGAAGTTGAATCAGTGTTTGGTAAGATAGGAAGAGCAGAGACAGCAACTGATCCTGCTCCATTAACGATGATTGAAACAACAATTCGTTTAAAGCCGCGTGATCAATGGCGGGATGGAATGAATCCAGATAAACTTGTTGATGAATTAGATAAAGCTGTTCATATTGCTGGTTTAACAAATTCCTGGACGATGCCGATAAAAACAAGAATTGATATGCTTTCTACTGGAATCAAAACTCCAATTGGAATTAAGATTGCCGGACCTGATCTTGAATTACTCGATAATCTGGGAAAAGAAATAGAAGCCTTGGTGAAAACTGTTCATGGCACACGGTCTGCTTTTGCAGAAAGATCTCTCGGCGGACATTATGTTGATTTTGAAATTGATCGTAATGCAATTGCAAGATATGGATTAACAGTCAGTGATGTTCAGGATGTTTTTAACATTGCTGTTGGCGGAATGAACATAACGCAAACAGTTGAAGGTCTGGAAAGATATCCGGTTAATATGAGATATCAGAGAGACTATCGCGAAAATATTGATCAGCTTAAACGGGTTCTTGTTTCTCTGCCTGGCGGCGGAAACATTCCGCTTGAACAGCTTGGAAAAATTATTATCCGTGAAGGTCCGTCAATGATAAAATCTGAAAATGCAAGACCTAATGTCTGGATTTATATTGATATACAGGATATAGATATTGGTAACTATATTAAAAATGCAAAAGAAGTAATTGATAAACATCTAACTCTGCCCGCAGGATATTCTATAAAATGGAGCGGACAATTTGAATATATGGAAAGAGCACAATCTCATTTGTTGCTTGTAATTCCGCTTACGCTTTTAATCGTAATAGTTTTGTTGTATATGAATACAAAGTCTGCAATAAAAACCGGAATAGTTTTACTTGCACTTCCTTTCTCAATGGTCGGTGCAATATGGTATTTATATTTAGCGGGATTCAATCTTTCGGTTGCTGTATGGGTCGGAATAATTGCTCTGCTTGGTGTTGATGCTGAAACAGGTGTTGTAATGCTTTTGTATCTCGATATATCTTATGAGAAGTTTAAGAAAAACGGATTGTTAAAAAGTCTTGATGATCTTCGCGAAGCAATTTTTGAAGGAGCAGTAAAAAGAATCAGACCAAAGATGATGACAGTGATGACAACATTGCTTGGTTTACTTCCGATAGTAATCGGACTTGGAACTGGCTCAGATGTAATGAAAAGAATCGCAGCACCGATGGTCGGCGGAATTCTGACAAGTATGATAATGGAGCTGACAGTTTATCCCGCGATATTCTATACTATTAAAAAGAGAGAACTGAAAAATCTTATTGCTGAAAAATAATCTGTCAGTCTGAGCTTGTTGAAGACTGACTGATATGAGCGCTCTTTTTATTATTGGACTAAATATGATAATTAAAATGTTAAATCAAATAATATATTATTAATCAACAAAGGAGTAACACAATGTTAAAACAATTTGTATTTGCTTTCGTATTTGTTTCTTTTACCGGTGCTTTTATATTTGCACAGGAAAAACCGGAGACGGGCAAAAAAGATGAACATCATAAAATGGAGCAGATGAAACACGATTCAACAATGCAGAAGATGCACCACAAGATGAATCATGAAGTGAAATCTGAATCAAAAAACGAAAGTTCTATTGTTCATCAAGGTGAAATCAATCTTGCAGCTATTGATCTTAACAAAGACGGAAAAGTTTATCAGGATCAAATGTGCTGGAATGTAATTTCAGACGAACCGGGTGAATGCCCGCTTTGTGGAATGATTCTGAAAGAAGTATCACTCGAAAAAGCAAAAGAAAATCTTGTAAAACATGATTTTAAAATTAAAGGGAATTAAAAGACATGAAATTAATTGTTGGTATAGCATTTATCGTGTTGGTAGCAGTTGTTGGATTTATGAAATTCAGACGAGTAAGCAGCGGAAAAGATTGCTGCAAAAAATAATTACTTTTATAATAAAATAATCCAACAACATTGATTTTGAAAAATCAATCTAGAAAGATGAAGATTGAATTCATTTTTAATAAAAAATATTAATTAACTAAATATCTAAAACGAAAAAGGAGTAGCACTATGTTAAAACAACTCATTCTTATAACTGCAATCGTTTCATTAACTGGAATCTTTGCGTTTGCCCAGGAGCATCAATCAATGGATAAAAAAGAAAAGATGGAACAAACAAAAGATTCTAAAGATTGCTGTGATACAGATAAAACTCATTCTGATGTGATGATGAAAAAAACTAATGATGTTTCTCAACTTAAAACCTGGAATAAAGTATGCCCAGTTACAGGTGATGAACTGGATGATGATGCAAGAACAGTTGAATATAAAGGTAAAACAATTGGGCTTTGCTGTAAAAAGTGTGTATCAAAATTTGAAAAAGAACCGGAGAAATATTTAAAAAATCTAAATAAAGATGGTTCTGAATTTATTAAAAGCTAATACATCAATCAGGGATGCAGCTTTTTGCATCCCTGGTTTGTTCTCAATCAGATTTAATATTTTTGCAATGCTTCAGATAAACATTTACATCTATAGTTAAATCAGATAAATATGTTAATCAAATACATTAAAAATCTTTCTGCTTTTTTAATAATTATTTTTGCTTTTAACTTTATCCATTCGGAAATAGTTGATCAGCTTGAAGGTAATTATTATTGTAAAATTGTAAACGACTACTGCAAATTAGTTGAAGCTGTTTCTGTAGTAAGACATACAAGCAGTAAAACTGTTCCTAAACCGATTAGCATATCTGAATCAATTTGCCAGAATAACCCGGATTGCTGTATCAGCAGAAATCCATTATTGAATCACTTACAAAATTCTTCATTTAACCATTTGGAAATTCTACCTGCCTACCTTATCAATAAATCACTACTGATTTGATAGTTTAACTTCAGCTTGATTTTAAACTGCACACTATTAAAATAATTATTTCGCTTAAACCGGAGTTTTTTATATGAACAAACTTTTAGTCTTTTCTATATTCATTTGCGTTTATTTTATCGGGTATGGACAAGAGAATATTGACACAATAAAAATATCGCTGGAAGATGCTGTTGATATTGCATTGACAGATAATCCAAATCTTAAAGTATTTGAATATGAAATTGCTGCACTTGAAGGAATTAAAACACAAGCCGGGTTGATCCCAAATCCGGAAGCAGAGTTTGAGATGGAAAATTTTCTTGGAGGAGAAGAATTAAAAGGATTCACCGGAACAGAATATACTTTATCTGCCAGTCAGCTTTTTGAACTTGGCGGAAAAAGAAGCAGCCGTATTAAACTTGCTGATAAGGAAATCATTTCTGCCAAAGGCAATTATGAATTATTAAAGCTTGATATAATTACTCAGATTAAAAAAGCCTTTTTTGAACTTTTCAAAATCCAGCATCAGATAAAATCGCAGCAGGTGTTTATAAAATTGAATGAAGAAATATTAAAAACAATTTCTGAGCGTGTTAAAGCAGGCAGAACTTCACCTACTGAAGAATCGAAAGTAAAAGTAGCATTGATAAACAACCGGATTGAACTTCAGCGGCTGCAAAGGGTTTATTCGACTGCTCAAACAAAATTAAATTCATTACTCGGAACCTCAGGTAAAAATCTTGCTCCTTCATCTGATTTGTTTGATTCACTTTTTACTCCGCCGGATAAAGAAGAAATATTACAGGATTTAGAAAATATTCCATCGATAAAAATTTATAACAACGAAACTAATCTGAGAAAAGCACAGCTTGAATTGGAAAATTCTCTCGGTATCCCTGATCTGACAGCAAGTTTAGGCATAAGATATTTAAACGAGTTAAAGACTAATTCTTTTGTTGCGTCAGTTTCAATTCCGCTTCCGTTTTTTAACAGGAATCAGGGAAATATTCAATCTGCTGAAGTAAGAATCAGTCAAATGGATGAAATTATAAGCGCACAAAAACTTACCGTCATCGAATCATTGACAACTTCTTTTAATAATCTTTTAAATGCTTATAACAATGCACTTCAGTTTAAAGAAAATATTTTACCGGAATCTGAAAATGCTTATGAGATTACAAGTAATGGATATTTGCAGGGCAGGTTTGCATTTATTGATTTGCTCGATGCACAAAGAACTTTGTTTGATACACAAGTGCAGTATCTGCTTGAGCTTTCTGATTATTATGAAGCAATAATTGAAATCGAAAACATAACAGGTAAAAATTATTTAAAATAAAATAAAAGCTCATCCCGCAATCTATCCGTAAGGAAATGATTTTTTAAGTTAGCTGGATGAGCCGGGAATTCTAATAGAGGTTAAATACTCGTGAGATATAGAATAAAAAATATTAATCGGATTAATGGAGAAAATCTAATGACAGTATTACTTAAATCAATTCAGACGAAAAAATTATTTAGGATAATTGCCGCAGCTTTGTTGTTATTTATATCAACCGGCTGCAGCGATAATAATGGAAATGAAGATACAACTAAAACTGAAACACATAATGAATCAGAGGAGCATTCAGATGAAGTTTTTCTGACAGACGAAACAATGAAAGAGCTTGGTATTGAGGTCAAAGAAGCAGGCTCAGGTGTAATAAAAGATTATATTGATCTTACCGGTGAAGTCATTGCCGAACCTTCGGGAATTTCTCATGTGATTCCAAGATTTGAAGGAATTGTTAAAGAAGTGTATAAAACTATTGGTGATAAAGTTAAAAAAGGTGAAGTTCTTGCATTGATAGAAAGTAACGAAAGTTTAGCGACTTATGAAGTTCAATCATTGATTGATGGAGCAATTATTGAGATGCACATGACAAAAGGTGAACTTATTGGAAATGAATTACACGCATTTACGATTGCAGATCTAAGTAAAGTCTGGGCTAATTTTCATATCTATCAAAAAGATCTTGGAAAAATCCGTGTGGGACAGAAAGCTCTGGTTTCAATCGGGTCAATGGATATTAAAGAAACAGGAACAATTTCCTATGTCAGTCCTGTTGTAAATGAAAATACGCGCACCGCAACCGGAAGAGTGATATTAAATAATCAATCCGGTAAATGGATGCCGGGAATGTTTATAACTGTTAAAGTTATTGTAAGTGAAAAAAAATATCCGTTAGTGATTGAAAAAACAGCTTTGCAAACTTTAGATGAAAAGACAGTTGTATTTGTAAGAGATGAAGATGGCGGCTTCAAATCACAAATTGTTATAACAGGTAATGAAGGTGATGATACAATTGAGATCATTTCAGGTTTAAAAGCGGGCGACCAATATGTATCGCTAAATTCATTCATACTTAAGTCTGAGATTCTTAAAGAATCTTTTGGCGGCGGTCATTCACATTAAGAGGTATGATATGAATAGAATAATTGATTTTGTTTTAAATAACCGACTTCTGATTACTGTGCTTGCAGTTATAATTATGGCTGCCGGTTACTTAAGTTATAAAGAACTTCCGATTGACGCTTTCCCGGATGTTTCTCCAACGCTTGTTCAGGTCTTTACAGTTACTGAAGGATTAGCACCGGAAGAAATTGAAAAATATGTTACCTATCCTGTTGAAACTGCAATGAACGGTTTGCCGAATCTTGAACTTATCAGGTCTGTTTCAAACTTCGGTTTATCTGTTGTTAATATTTATTTCGAAGACGAATCAGATATATATTTTGCCAGACAGTTAGTTAATGAAAGATTAATTGAAGCACGCGAACAAATACCTGAAGGTTTTGGTGAACCTGAAATGGGCCCTATTTCTACCGGAATGGGAATAATTCTTTTTTACTATCTCGAAGATGAAAGCGGAAAATATTCACTTGAAGAGCTAAGAACAATTCAGGACTGGCTCATTAAATATCAGCTTCAAACAGTGCCGGGAGTTACTGAAATTCTTGGAATCGGCGGCTGGGAAAAACAATATCAGGTTGTTGTTGATCCGAATTCTCTGCTTCGTTATGGTATTACAATTAATAATGTTGTCGAAAAAATTAAAGCTAATAACCTGAATGTTGGTGCTCAGTTCCTTGAAAAGAATTCAGAAGAATTTATCGTTCGCTCAACCGGTTTGATTTCAAATGTTGAAGATCTCGAAAACATAGTCCTTAAATCTGATGATGGAATACCCGTTTATTTAAAACAGGTTGCTGATCTGAAAATTGGCGGTGCAATAAGAAGGGGAGTTCAGACAGCAAATGGTATTGGTGAAGTTGTTTCTGGAATGGTAGTTAAATTATTCGGAACTAATTCTTCAACTGTAATTCAGGCAGTGGAAGATAAACTTGCAGAAATAAATAAATCTCTTCCGGATGGAATTAAAATCATTCCTTATTATCAGCAGAAAACTCTTGTTGAAGCAGCAGTAAAAACTGTTACCGATGCATTGTATGAAGGAATTATTTTAGTGGTAATTATTTTGTTTGTGTTCCTTGGTGCAATTAGACCCAGTATAGTTGTAGCTTTTGCAATACCGTTCTCTGTTCTGTTTGCTATTATCGGAATGTATTATTTCGGAATCTCAGCAAATCTCATGTCGTTTGGCGGATTGGCAATCGCAATCGGAATGATGGTTGATGGCGCTGTTGTTATAGTTGAAAATACAGATCGTTTGTTACGTTCAGGTCAAACAGGAAAATCAAAAATTCACATAATTGCTAAAGCTTGTAAGGAAGTAATTAAACCTATCACTTTTGCTGTGATAATTATAATAATTGTCTTTCTTCCTCTGTTTACTCTGCAGGGAGTTGAAGGAAAAACTTTTAAACCTCTTGCTTATACAATTGCACTTGCGATGTTCGGTTCACTTTTATTCGGAGTATTTGTAGCGCCTGTATTATCTTCATTTTTCATGAAGATTCATTCAAAGAAAAAACTTAATGAGAAAAAAAGCGAAGAAAACACTGTAAGAAATTCCCTTGAGTACCAGGATGAAGAGCAGATATGGATTCTTAAATTCTTAATAAAAATTTATAAACCGGTTGTAACCTTCTTTGTAAAGAAAAGAATTGCTGCAGTTGTGCTTGCAGTTATTTTAATATTTATTGGTGCGATAATTTTTCCAAAGCTTGGTTCCGAGTTTACTCCAACTTTGCAGGAAGGAACTCTTGTATTAAGAATGACGATGGCTCCTTCTGTTTCTCTAACAGAAAGTACACGACTTACACTTATTGCTGAAAGAAGATTAATGAAAGTGCCTGAAGTTACTGGTGTTGTAACAAGAATCGGAAGAGGAGAGATCGGTGCTCATGCTGACCCCGTTAATAACGCTGAGATGCTGATTATTCTTAAACCAAAAGAGCAATGGAGAAATGATGCAACACAACAGGAACTCGAAGATCTTATTAGGAAAGATTTTGGCGAGATACCCGGAGTGCTTACAAATTTCACTCAGCCGATTCAGATGTCTGTAGATGAATTGCTTGAAGGAGTTAGAGCTGAACTTGCAGTCAAACTTTTTGGTGATGATCTTGATGCGCTTAAAAACAAAGCAGAAGAAATTGCATCTCAAATCAGAAAAGTTAAGGGTGCTGCTGATGTTCAGGTTGATCAGGTTTCCGGTACTCCGCAATTAAGTATTGTAATTAACCGGCATGAGATTGCACGCTACGGAATAAATGTCGAAGATGTTCAACATACAATAAGAACTGCTATCGGCGGGGAAACAGCAGGACAAATTTTTGAAGGTGTAAAGCGATTTGATATTTATGTACGTTTTGATGAAGAATACAGAAAGGATATGAAATCCATCAGTAAATTATTAATTGAATCTCCTAATGGAGTTAAGGTACCATTAATCCAGTTAGCTGAAATTAAAGAAGTGGTTGGACCACGACAAATAACCCGTGAACGTAATCAAAGATTTATTACAATCCAGTGTAATGTTGTCGGCAGGGATATCGGCTCTTTTGTAGAAGAAGGACAGAAAGTGATAGATGATAATATAAAACTTCCCGCAGGGTATTTTGTAACCTGGGGCGGACAGTTCAGGCTTCAGCAGGAAGCAAATGCAAGATTAGCAATCGTTGTTCCGGTTACGCTGTTTATAATTTTCATTATGCTTTTCTCCAGTTTTAATTCTCTTAAAAATTCTTTACTGATCTTTTTAAATATTCCTTTGGCTTTAGTCGGCGGTATTGTTGCTCTTTGGATTTCTGGACAAAATCTTTCAGTGCCTGCTTCAGTTGGTTTCATAGCTTTATTCGGAATAGCACTGTTAAACGGAATTGTACTGATAACTTATCTGAATCAATTAATCAGAGAAGGATTAAATATTAATGAAGCATCAATTCTTGGTGCTTGTTTAAGAGTAAGACCAGTATTAATGACTGCACTTACTACTGCGATTGCTTTAATACCGTTACTTTTTGCTTCTGGGATGGGCAGCGAAGTACAGCGCCCGCTTGCTACTGTGGTTGTTGGAGGACTGCTTACATCAACAATTGTAACTTTATTAGTACTTCCGGCATTATATAAATGGTTTGCAGTCAAACATCTGCAATCACAATGATTAAAAAATATTAGTAACTGAAGTCATTGATGTTGTAGAGTTAAGAGCAAATGAAAGAGGAGACAAAGTAATATACTGGATTGTCTGAGCGCAGCTTTAACTCTTAAGATAATTCAAATTTTATACGATAATCAGATAAGGATATTGACTATAATTATAATTAAAATCTGATATTTGAATTCTTAATTCCTTTTCATTATATATGTATCGGAATTGATATAAAAGTAATTATTGAAATGATAGAAAAAGATAAAATAGAACTTGCAGCGGAGTATTTTAACAAGGCTTTTAAACTTCACTTTAATGGAAATATTAATGAAGCGATTAAAGCTTATCAAAAATCAATTAATTATTATCCGACGCCAAAAGCACACACTTATTTAGGCTGGGCATTCAGTCTTAACGGCAGATTTGAAGAAGCGATTGAGGAATGTAAAATTGCAATTGATCTGAACCCCGAATATGGAAGTCCTTACAATGATATCGGTTCTTATCTGATTAATCTTGAAAAATATGACGAAGCAATTTTCTGGCTTGAAAAAGCTGCTGAAGCTCCTGATTATCATTCAAAACATTTTCCGTTATATAATCTTGCTAAAGTTTATGAAAAAAGAGGCGATTGGTTTACTGCTTTAAATTATTATTCTGAAGCTCTTAAAATCAGTCCGAATTATCAGTTAGCTAAAAACGCTTTCATCCGGCTGACTGCGTTAATGAATTAAAATTTCAATTAACTTAACTATTAATTGTAAAACTAGCCTTCCGTTGTTAAATTAACTCAGGTAAATTCAGATAATATTTAAATTTTTATTTAAGCTAATATGAAAGTAAGCGATCTGCTAAAACCGGAATTTATTATTCCCAGTCTTAAAGGCGTATCCAAAGAAGATGTAATAAATGAATTGATTGATCTTTTTAAAGATGATAAAAGAGTTGAGAATTTAGAAGAAGTAAGATCTGCAGTTTTTAAGCGGGAGAAAGATATGACAACCGGTATTGGAAAAGGATTTGCGATTCCTCACGGTAAAACAAATTCAATAAAAGAAATAATAGGTGCTTTTGGAAAAACTGAGGAAAGTATTGATTACGATTCTCTTGATGGAAATCCTGTGCAATTGTTTTTTTTATTAGTAGGTAAAGACAATTTGCTAAGTACACATATTAAACTTCTCAGCAGAATTTCCAGGTTAATGAATAAAGATGATTTCAGACATAGATTGATTGAAGCAAATAGTAAAGAAGATATAATTAAATTATTTACTGAAGAAGAAGAACATTTTCTTGAACTTTAATAATTGTTATCCTGAGCCGGTCGAAGGGTAACCTGCCTTAAATAATTATTACTTTATCACACTTCGAGAAAGCTCAGTGTGAAAAAAAATCCAACTGATAAATGATTAAAACAATAACAGGAACAAAAGATATACTGCCGCCGGATATTTCCAAATGGCATTATCTTGAAAAACTTTTAAGAGAAACATTTCATCTTTTTAATTATAAAGAAATCCGTACTCCGGTTTTTGAAGAAACAGCTCTCTTTGCACGTGGAATTGGCGAGGAGACTGATATCGTCGGCAAAGAGATGTACACTTTTAAAGATAGAAGTGAAACAAGTCTTACATTAAAACCTGAAATGACTGCACCGGTTGTTCGCTCTTATATTGAACATTCACTTGGTGTACAGCAGCCGCTAACAAAATTGTTTTACATCTCTCCAATGTTCCGTCAGGAAAGACCTCAGGCTGGAAGGTTAAGACAATTTAATCAGTTTGGTGCCGAAGCAATTGGCAGCAAATCACCTTTGCTGGATGTAGAAATGATACAATTGGCTTATGGCATTCTTCAATCGCTCGGATTAAAAAATCTTTCTGTTAAAATAAATTCACTCGGCACACCTGAAACAAGAGAAATATATAAAAAGCTGCTTAAAGAATTTCTTGAAGATAAAAAGAATAAACTATCTGAAGACAGCAGAAGAAGATTTGATACTAACATATTAAGAATATTCGACAGCAAAATTGAATCTGATCAGGAAATTATTAAGGATGCGCCAAAGTTAATTGAACATCTTGATGAGGAAAGTAAATCTGATTTTGAAATCGTAAAAAATCAATTGACTAAATCCGGAATTCCATTTCAGATTGATCCTGCACTTGTAAGAGGACTGGACTATTATACAAAACTAACTTTTGAAATTGACAGCGGAAGCGTAGGCGCACAAACTGCACTATGCGGCGGCGGTAGATACGATTTGCTGATTGAAACACTCGGAGGAAAACCAACTCCTGCAACAGGTTTTGCAGCAGGAATAGAAAGAATACTTCTTGCCTGTGAAAATGAAAAATCATTAAGTATTCCGGATCAGTCTATCGATATATATTTAGTAAGAGTTGATAATGATCTTGAAACTGAAGTTGCAAACTTTGCTTCTGTTTTAAGAAGTAAAAATATTAGCTGCGATTATGATTATCTGAACCGTAGTGTAAAAGCACAAATGCGTGAAGCAAATAAAATGAGTGCAAAGTATGTTTTATTTATCGGCGGTGATGAATATAAAGATGGAATGATGAAACTAAAAAATATGTCTGAAGGTTTCGAAGAAAAAATTGCACTAAGTGAAATCAATATTCTTAACTCGAAATTAAAATAACAAACAAGTCAGTCTGAGCGAAGTCTAAGACTGAGAATAATTACCCTGAACTATCACACTTCTCATTTGCTTGGTGTGGTAGTTACTAATTCCTCAATTTTTATGAATATAATTATCGGAAGAAAACCTGTTTTAGAAGCATTAAATTCTGATGAAGAAGTTTCGCAGGTTTATATTCTGTTTGGTCAGGAAGGCGGAATAATAAATGCAATTCGGGTTGCTGCAAAAAAAAGAGGAATAAAAATTAACCAGGTTCCGCCGGATAAATTTAAACAGATTACAAAAGATAAAATCGCTCAGGGTGTTGCAGCTATTAAATCTTCATTTAAATTTTATTCACTTGATGATATTATCCAAATTACAAAATCTAAAAAAAGTGAAGCTCTGATTCTCATACTTGATTCAATTCAGGATACACACAATGTTGGTGCAATACTCAGAAGTTCTGAATGCAGCGGAGTAGATGGAGTGATTGTTACAAAATATAATTCTGCTCCGATAAATGAAACAGTTGCAAAAACATCTGCGGGTGCAAGTGAGTATGTTAAAATTGCACAAGTTAATAACCTATCTCAGGCAATTGATGAACTGAAAAAAAACGGTTTCTGGATTGTCGGTTCTTATCTTGAAGGAGCAAAAGATTATACTGCAATAGATTACAAAACACCAATTGCATTGATAGTCGGAAATGAAGAAAAGGGGATAAGAAAACTTACCGCCGATAAATGCGATCATCTCGTCCGCATCCCGATGAAAGGTAAAATTCAATCATTAAATGTTTCTGTTGCTGCTGGAATATTACTTTTTGAAATACTAAGACAAAGAATCCTCTGAAATCAATTGACTTTGTATTTTGTGCTGAGTAAGTTTGATTAAATTATTTTAAGAGGTAAGTATGAAAAGTTTACTATTTCTCTTAATTGTTTCCACACTTTCTTTCTCACAACAATTTTCTTCCTTAGATGGAGTCGAGGATAATCAGGGCAATTCTTTGCTGCTTTACCGGATTGGCGGACCGGGTAGTCTGTTCAATCCTGTTTATAAATTCAATACTCAAACCTTAGATGAATCTCTTATAATGCAGGCTTTCTATTCTAATTATCCCGGTGGAACATTGGCAAAATCTGTAAACGATTTTGAATTCTTTCCCGATGATGCAGATAATTTTATGAATGTCGGATTTGAAATAAATCCTGATAATCACGCTTATATTGCGAGAAATGACAGCATGTATTCAGCGGGTTCAGCGGTTTTGACAGGGTTGATATTTCTAAACAAGAGCCGATTAAAGTTTTTGTTTTTTGGGGTTATAGTATTATCAGAAGCTGGGACAGAGGTTTTACTTTTCCGATAGATTCAATCACAATAATGACAGACTATCAACCTATTGCTATTTCGGATTTTGATGATAATGTAATCTTTGGATTTGATGTAGATAATAAGTTTGTGAGGAATGGTATTATTGCAGATACTTCATTTACTGTGTTTGATGAATATTCCAAAATGTTATTTGATTCAAATCAGTTCCACATTTATCGTGTTAATAAAACTTACGGCGGTTATTCATTTAGCGTTTCAAATAATAAAGGCAATCCTTTTACCTGGACAAGAACATTTTTCAGTCCAACGCCGATATTTATTTCTACAGATCAATCGCAATCCGGTATAGTCTATCTTGCTGATGGAAGAAGAATTTATAAATCAGTTAACAATGGAAGTACATTTACTGAATACAAAACATTGCCAGGCAAACTAATCGGGATATACAAAAAACCAGATTCTGAAATTATTTATGCTGCAACACGGAATATGATTTTTAAAGTTATGCAGGATAGTATTGAAATAATAAAATCACTTCCTACTCCCCCTGATGAATTTAAATGGTTCCCTCTTGCAGTTGGAAATTTGTGGGTCTATAATAATTACTGGTTTGAAGATTTGGGAGGCGGTTCACCTGAAGTAATTTTTGGAGGTACCAGAAATATGGAAGTTACTAAGGATACGGTAATCGAAAATAAAAAATACTTTGTTGTTGAAAATGAAAACATCTCAGTTGGAGTTTTTCTTCCAAAAATGTTTTTAAGAGTGGATACTTTAAATGGATTTATTTATAGGTATTGTGAAGAGTTAAATAATGAATTTATTTTCCACAATTTAAACGCTGAGGTTGGAGATACTATATTCAAACCTGAGTTTCCGGAAGATCCGTTTTATAGCTTGATTCAGGAACAACCGGTTAATTATTTAGGAATCAATTCGTACGAGAGAATATATTGGGAGTATCTGCCATGTTCTTGTTTACATACTCTTGTTAAAGGTTTTGGTTTAGTAAGTACGAGTTATAATGAAATGGTTGATATTAAGAACACTTTAAAAGGCTGTGTAATAAACGGAGTTCTATACGGTGATACAACTTTTGTAGTTAGTGTAGAAAAAGAAGAAAGTCCAATCCCAACAGAATTTAAGTTAGAACAAAACTACCCCAATCCATTTAATCCAACAACAAAAATAAAATTCACTATACCACAAACGGACAATCCCCTCTTGGGAGGGGCGAGGGGTGGGTTCGTTACATTAAAAGTTTACGATATTCTCGGAACAGAAATTACCACACTCGTTAACGAAGAAAAACCGGCAGGAAATTATGAAGTCGAATTTTCAGGAAATGATCTGACAAGTGGTATATATTTTTATCAGCTTAAAGCTGGTT
>JAVEUY010000385.1:0-3151 GCA_034005315.1 Ignavibacteriaceae bacterium
ACCGGAATATTAAGTTTGTCAACTAGCTGCGGTATTAAACATAATGTAGTAATCTGATCTGCACCATTATGTCCGCCCGCTTCAACACCTTCACCAACTACAGCATCGCAACCGGCTTCCTGTGCTTTGATTCCATATTTTAAATTTGCTACAACGTGAACAACAATGCATCCTTTCTCTTTTAGAAGAGGTGTAAAAGTTTTTGGATTTCCGGCAGAAGTAAAAAATATTTTTATTCCTTCTGCAAGACAAGCCTGCACTAATTCATCTGCATCTTTTCTTAATAAGGGAATATTAACACCAAACGGTTTATCAGTGGCAGCATTACATTTTTGGATGTGCTCTTTTAATAAGTCTGATTTCATAGAACCGGCGCCGATCAGACCAAAACCACCACAATTAGATACTGCTGAAGCTAATTTCCAGCCTGATACCCAAACCATTCCGGCTTGAATGATTGGATATTCAATATTTAATAAGTTTGAAATTTGTGTTTTCATTCTATCTCTAAAAATTGATTATCTATAACAGAAAAGTAAGTAAAATTTGATTAAGTTATTTTGTATATCATGAATGGATTAACTAAATTTGAAACTTAAAATATAACTATGAGATTTATAAAACAGTAAAAGGAATATTATTTTATGTCATTTTTCTTCACATCAGAATCTGTTTCTGAAGGTCATCCGGATAAAGTATGTGATGCGATATCCGATGGAGTACTAGATGCAATTTTTACAAAAGATCCTAATGCAAGAGTAGCTTGTGAAACTTTTGTTACAACCGGACTGGTTTTAGTCGGCGGTGAAGTAACTACTAAAGCTTATGTTGAAGTTCAGGATATTGTAAGAGCTACTGTAAAGAGAATCGGTTATACAAGTGCTGATTATAAGTTTGATTCTGAATCTTGTTCGGTATTAAATGCAATTCATTCACAGTCAGTTGATATTGCAATGGGTGTAGATACAGGCGGTGCCGGAGATCAGGGGATAATGTTTGGATATGCTTGTGATCAGACTCCGGAGCTTATGCCGATGCCGATAATGTATGCTCATAAACTTGTTAAAAAACTTGCTGATATAAGAAAAGGTGAAAATGGATTTATGCCGTACCTCAGACCGGACTCCAAATCTCAGGTTACAATTGAGTATGATGATAATAAAAAACCTTTAAGAGTTGATGCTGTGGTCGTTTCAACTCAACACGATGCAGATGTTACACAGCAGAAAATTAAAGATGATGTTATAGAAAATGTTGTTAAGAAAGTTATTCCGGCAGAAATGCTTGATGCAAAAACAAAATACTTTGTTAATCCAACCGGAAGATTTGAAATCGGCGGACCACACGGAGACAGCGGCTTAACAGGTAGAAAAATAATAGTTGATACCTACGGCGGATGGGCTCCACACGGAGGCGGCGCTTTTTCAGGAAAAGATCCAAGTAAAGTGGATAGAAGCGCAACTTATGCTGCAAGACATATCGCAAAAAATGTTGTTGCCGCAAAACTGGCTAAAGAATGTTTAGTTCAGCTTTCTTATGCAATAGGAGTTAAAGAACCGATATCCATTTATGTTGATACTAAAGGAACAGGTGTAATTCCTGATTCAGAAATATCAAAAATGATCGGAAAGGAAGTTGATCTTACACCAAATGGAATAATCAGCAGATTACAATTAAGAAGACCAATTTATCAGAAAACTTCTGCGTATGGTCATTTCGGCAGAACCGAGGCGGAGTTTACCTGGGAAGCTTTAGACCTTGTTCCGTTATTTGTTAAATATGTTTAAATCAATAAACTGTATTTAAATTTTATAATAGATAAGTTCTATATTGTAAACGTTGATGGAATAGAGAAAATTATTAACAATCAAAGGAAAATATAATGAGTGTAGCTCTCGATAAAAAAATTGACCTCACACTTCCATACAAAGTTAAAGATATTTCTTTAGCAGAGTGGGGAAGAAAAGAAATAGAATTAGCAGAAGTTGAAATGCCTGGTTTAATGTCTTTACGTGAAGAATACCGTGATAAAAAACCGCTTAAAGGTGCAAGGATTGCCGGCTGTCTTCATATGACTATTCAAACCGCTGTATTAATTGAAACATTAATTGAACTTGGTGCAGAAGTAAGATGGTCGTCATGTAATATTTTTTCAACCCAGGATCATGCTGCTGCTGCAATTGCAAAAGCTGGTGTTCCGGTTTTTGCCTGGAAGGGAATGAACGAAGAGGAATTTAACTGGTGTATAGAACAAACTTTGTTCTTTGGTGATGAATCAAAACCATTAAATATGATTCTTGATGATGGCGGCGATTTAACTAATATGGTTTTTGATAATTATCCGGAATTAGCAGCAGGCATTAAAGGTGTCTCTGAAGAAACTACAACAGGTGTTCATCGCTTGTATGAAAGAATGGAAAAAGGCACTCTTCCTATTCCTGCAATCAATGTTAATGATTCAGTTACAAAATCTAAATTCGATAATAAGTACGGCTGTCGAGAATCGTTGGTTGACGCAATTCGCAGAGCAACCGATCTTATGCTTGCCGGTAAAGTTGCTGTTGTTGCTGGTTTTGGTGATGTTGGTAAAGGTTCAGCCGAATCATTAAAGAATGCGCATGTAAGAGTTATTGTTACTGAAATAGATCCAATCTGTGCATTGCAGGCAGCAATGGAAGGTTATGAAGTAAAGAAAATGGATGATGCTGTTAAAGAAGCAGATATCGTTGTAACAGCAACCGGAAATACAAACGTTGTAGACGCAAGACACTTTCAGATGATGAAAGATAAAACTGTTGTTTGTAATATCGGACATTTCGATACCGAAATAAATATGGCATGGCTGAATAAAAATTATGGCAAAACAAAAATAAATATTAAGCCGCAGGTTGATAAATATACACTTGATGGTAAAGATATAATCGTTCTTGCTGAAGGAAGATTAGTTAATCTTGGCTGTGCAACCGGTCATCCTTCATTTGTTATGTCGAACTCATTTACAAATCAGACACTTGCACAATTAGAACTGTGGAATCATCCGGGCAAATATGAAAACAAAGTTTATACTTTACCAAAGCATCTGGATGAAAAAGTTGCAAGACTGCATTTAAAGAAAATCGGTGTTGAGATTGATTCATTATCTCCTGATCAG
>JAVEUY010000386.1:0-3151 GCA_034005315.1 Ignavibacteriaceae bacterium
TAAAATATAAAGATATTCTTTTATCAGTTCAGCCCGGCAAAGGCAGGTCTTTGCGTGCTATTTGTGTTTACAAATTTTTCTTCACCTACTTTTCCAATCCACCAACCACAACCAACTCCTGTGCTGCTTCACAAAAAGATTGTAATAGATTGTTATCTTATTCTTAATTTCTTATCCTGATAAACCGAAAATTTTCCTGCAATGTCTTTTGAATGTGTATTAAAAATTTCTGAGAGAACATCAATTTATTGCTGCCAGCCGGCATCTTCCATTCTTAACAGAAGTACCCCAGCGTGAGATATTTTAGAGTTGAATACCAATTCACCAAAGTCTTTGTCCATTGTAATAATTAATCTTGCTTCTTTAACAGCAAGTTCAAGTATATCAGCATCTTTCATTGAGGGGTAAATATCTCGGACAGATAGTACATCAAAACCAATTTTCTTAAAATATAATTCAGCTTTCTTACTGACTCCGGCATCAAACAATGGTTTTAGATTGGTTTTATAATCAGGCATTAATCGTAAATATTTTTTCTGATTCTAAAACTTTGGAAGCATATAGCAGTGCAGCTTTAATATCGTCTTTTTCTAATTCAGGATAATCTTCAAGAATTTCTTCTTGTGTTAATCCTGCAGCTAATGCTTTAATAATTTGGTCAACACTTATTCTTAGACCACGGATAGTTGGTTTACCAACAAGAACGTCTCGATTTATAGTTATTCGCTGCATTAAGTCCATTTTTAAACCTCTTTTTTGCAAATTTATTCACAAAAATAATCAATTACTATTTTAGTTTTTTCTTCACCCACTCTTCCAATCCGCCGGTAACAATAAGTTCCTGTGCTGCTTCACCAACGGAATCGATAGAATAGGTTTTATTATCAAATGTTAAAGATGAATTTTCAAAATCGATTTTAACATTCAGTTCGGATTTAATAGTTAATTTATCTTTACCATATTTTGCTTTAAGATCATTTACAAGCTGCGGACATTCAATTAAAAGATAACCATTGTTAAGTGCATTACGTTTGTATGTTTCGTTAAATGTTCCTGCAACAACAAGCTGTATTCCTTTATACTTTAGTGCAGTTGCAGCCTGCTCACGTGAAGAGCCGGTTCCGAAGTTAAATCCGCCAACAAGAATATCACCAGCTTTTGCAATCTTAACAAATTCAGGATCATAATTTTCCATTACTACTTCTGACTGCTGCTGCGGAGTAAAATCATCAATGTAAGTGTATTTACCGGGATAAATTCCGTCCGTATTCATATTATCCTGATGACAGAATATTAATTCACCTTCAACAACAGGATTAAAGCCATCAATGATTTTCACTGCTGTTTTTGTTTCAGATTTTTTCGGATTAACTTTTACTGAGCCTTTAATTACAAGATGTTCCTGGTTCTTCCATTCATAATCTATTTTACCGGCAATTGCAGAAGATGCAACAACAGCAGGTGAAGCGAGATATGCCTGTGCATTCGGTGAACCCATTCTTCCTTTAAAGTTTCGGTTAGTTGCAGATATTCCAATTTCACCATCTTCAAGTAAACCTATTCCAAGTCCGATACAAGGACCGCAACCGGAAGGAAGCGGTATTGCACCAGCTTCAATTAATGTTTGCCAATATCCAAATCGCTCTGCTTCTTTCTGAACTTCACTTGATGCAGCAGCAATATAAAATTCAACTCCATCAGCAACTTTCTTTCCTTTTACTACTGAAGCTGCTTCTTTAATATCATCAAGTCGGCTGTTTACACATGAAACAAGATAAGCTTTGTTTATTATGATATTTTTTTCTCTTAGTTCAGCAGCAGATGAAGATATTTTAACAGAATTCGGTCCTGATACATAAGGTTCAATTGTAGATAAATCAATTGTGAGTTCCTTTGCATAAAAAGCATCATCATCCGCTTTTAAAATATTTTTTTCCAGTTCATCAATTCTTTTATGATTCATTCTTGGATGAGTTCCGTTTCCACCTGTTCCGTTTGCGGAATCTGCATCAGAAAAAACTCCTTCCAATCCTCTTTTAGAAATGTAATCTGCTCTTTTTCTCAGCCAATTAATTGTTGTTTCATCAATAGGAAAAACTCCTGCAAGAGCGCCCCATTCAGTAGTCATATTTGCAATTGCAAGTCTTTCGTCAATTGTTAAATATTGAACTCCATCACCAACAAATTCAATTGCATGATTAAGAACTTCATCTTTATTAAAGTAACCGCACAATGCGATGATAACATCTTTTCCAGTAACACCATTCCGTAGATTTCCTTTCAGTTCAACTTTTGCGGCTGGAGGAACCTGCCACCATGTTCTTCCGGTTGCCCAGATTGCAGCAGCATCAGTGCGAACGATTGGAGTTCCAAGACAGCCGAGTCCGCCATACATATTTGAATGTGAATCGGAAGCAACAACCATTGTTCCTGGCCAGGCGTAACCTTCTTCACACATAATCTGATGTCCGATTCCTCTTCCTGCAGGATAGAAATCCGCTCCCATTGACTTAGCGAAATTCTCAATCTTTCTGTATTTCTCAAGATTTTTTTCAGAAATATCCTGAACATTATGATCAAGTGTGTTTACAACCTGTCTCGGATTAAAAAGTTTTGTTGCACCGATTGATTTGAACTTTGGAATAACCGCACCGGTGTTATCGTGCGTCATTACATAAGCAGGTTTGATAGATAAATAATCACCTGAATGAACTTCGTGGTTCTTATCTAAACCAACCGCATCCGCCACAGCGGATTGTGCTATTTTTTCTATTAATGTTTGACTCATTTTATTTCTCCGTTTTCCTGTGCCCAGCTAGAAGTAAGAAGCAAGAGGCAAGAGGTTTTTATTTAATTTTCTTTTTTAATGATGTTATCATTGCAAATAAACTGTTTAATAATTTTTCAATTTCATCTAAATCTTCATTATTACAAAGTTTTAATTTTAATGCTATTTCTAATTGAGTATCTATCTCAACTATTGATGATCTCGAAATTTCAAGAAATCTAATTTTTTCTAATTCTGATGTTCTTGATAAACCTTCAGCAATATTTGAACTTACTGAAACTGAAGCTCTTCGTAATTGATTTGTCAATCCAAATCTTTCTTCTCTAGGAAATTGTAAAGTCAAAGAATAAATTTTAGAAACCA
>JAVEUY010000387.1:0-3146 GCA_034005315.1 Ignavibacteriaceae bacterium
TATCTAAATCTGGTTCGACAATATGTATTTTTCCCTGATTAATTGTTTCTACTACAGCTGGATTTACGTCAACCCCGACTATATTGATTCCTTTACTTGCTGCTACTGCCGCTGTTGGAAGTCCAATGTATCCCAATCCCATGAAAACTGCTTTCATATAAAATATTTAAGTTATTCGTTTAAATTTTATAGGTATTGATAGTTACCTACAAACAGATTAATTTTCGATAAATAAACTGTCTGCAAGTATTTAGTGTTTATAATACAAGTCGATTATTTGAATTTCCACTCCGGTTTATATAAAAACACAGATAATGAGATACTTTCAAAAGTGTAATCAAATAAAAGTTTACTTTCTCCAAACCATCTTATTTATAATTGAAGTATAGCTTTGTATAATCTTGACAACTTTTGTTGAAACATTGTCATCAACATAAGCAGACACATCGCTTGCTAAGCTTCCTTCTTTATTCATTTCAACAGCCATATTAACTGCCTGTAGTATTTGTTCAGATGTGACAGAACCGATTGTGAATACTCCTTTATCTATTGCTTCGGGACGTTCTGAGGAAGTCCTAACTGAAATAGCTGGAAAATGGAAAAAGGCACTTTCCTCCGGTAATGTTCCACTGTCGGAGACTACACAGAATGCATGTTGTTGAAGTTTGTTGTAATCGAAGAAACCAAATGGTTGGGATATAATTACCCTCCTGTCAAATTTAAATCCCTTTTGATCAATATTTTTCTTTGAGCGTGGATGACAACTGTATATTATTGGCATATTATATGTTTCTGCCATTACATTTATACTATTCATTAAAGAGAAGAAATTTGCTTCAATATCAATATTTTCCTCTCTGTGAATTGAAAGCAAGATATATTTAACTGAGTTTAAACTGAGTTGATCTAAAATACTACTCTCATTTATCTGGTTCAAGCATCCCTTTATTACTTCTGCTGTCGGCGAACCAACTACAAATGTATATTCAGGCTTAACCCCTGAGTCGAGAATATATCGTCGGGCATGTTCTGAATAACAAAGATTTACATCGCTCGTAACATCCACTATTCTACGGATAACTTCTTCTGGCAAATTTTCATCTTTGCAACGATTACCAGCTTCCATATGGAATACCGGAATTTTCAAACGTTTAGCTGAAATAACACATAAACATGAATTGGTATCGCCCAATACAATAATTGCATCCGGTTTAATCTCAGTCATTAATTCATACGATCGGGCAATTACATTACCCATAGTTTGACCAAGATTTTCTCCGACTACACCCAGATAATAATCCGGTTCACGTAGGTTAAGATCTTTAAAAAAAACTTCATTTAGTGTATAATCGTAGTTTTGACCTGTGTGTACAAGTGTATGTTCGAAGTATTTATCACATTTTTTTATTATGGCCGACATCTTAATTATTTCAGGACGTGTCCCGACAACTGTCATCAATTTCAGCTTTTTCATATTTAATTATTATAGATTATAATGAGGATACATTTCCTTGTGATTCAATATCCATTGAGCCATTTCTGCGATCATTGTTTCATAATCCGGGATAATATAATTGAAGTCGAACCTTGTACGTTTAAGTGATTTATCGAGGCTTATTCCTTCTACCGGATTAATAATCAGTGAATTTTGTTTCAGATAATGGTTGAATAATTTCAAAAGATCAAACTTCGAAATAGAATGATCCGGAACTGTGTTATACAGGCCATGAGCTTTATTCATGGCAGCTGCTTCCATCGTTTTGGCAAGCTGTAAAGTTGTCTGACCTGTCCACATTGCTTTCGTAAAACCATTTATTGCTCCATTCTGTTGCAAAAACCAATTTAAAAGTCCAATTCCATGCGGATTTATATCCGGGCCTACAATTGAATTTCTCAATGTTATATTCTTATTATCATCAATTTCACCAAGTGCCTTAGATCTATCGTAAAATGTTTCTCCATCTCTAAAGTCATCTTCGGTATATTCCCCTCTCCTACCGGAAAAAACACAATCAGTACTCATGTGTATCACCTGAGTATTTGTGTTTGATGTTGCTTCTACTAAAAAGTGAGGGAAATAAGAATTTAAGAAGGTCGCCAATGCTTTATTTTGTTCAGCATACTGATTGAGTATTCCAATACAGTTAATTACCGAATCGTAATTACCTGAAATAATTTTTTCCCTTAAAAATTCTGTATCGCGAGCATCTCCGAAAAAGCTATCGATAAACTGTGACTTTGCTCTGTCAAAACCAATAACTTCATGGCCTTTTTCTTTAAGATACAAAGAAATAGTATGTCCGGCCATACCATTACAACCTAACACTAAAAATTTCATATTCTATTTTTTTTTAGTTCATCCTTAATATATTCAAGTGATAATAATTTTTCCTTTACTTGCTTAACATTCAGGAGTTCAGTATTATTACTATCAAATTCAGTTAATAAATTACGCTCAGTGTCACCACTAACAAAATATTTATCATAATTTAAATCACGCTTATCACTGGGCACTCTGAAAAAATTTCCCATATCTACAGCTTGAGCACATTCTTCGTTTGTAAGCAGTGTTTCGTACATTTTTTCACCATGACGAATGCCTACAAGTTTTATATTGCTTTTTTTACCGTCAAAAAGTTCGCAAACAGCTTCTGCCTGAGTCTGAATTGTACAAGCCGGAGCTTTTTGAACAAGAATATCTCCATTAGAACCATGTTCAAAAGCAAATAAAACAAGATCGATAGCTTCATCAAGCGACATTATAAACCGGGTCATTGTTGGTTCTGTTAGCGTAATGGCCTGATCATTTTTTATCTGATCAACCCATAAAGGTATCACAGAACCACGGGAACACATTACATTTCCATAACGTGTACAGCAAATCCTTGTTTTTTGGGGATTTACAGAACGCGATCTTGCTACTACTACTTTCTCCATCATAGCTTTAGATGTCCCCATTGCATTAACAGGGTAAGCAGCTTTATCTGTAGAGAGGCATATTACAGCCTTAACACCCTCTTCAATTGCAGCACTAAGCACATTGTCTGTACCTAATACATTTGTTTTTACAGCTTCAATTGGAAAAAACTCACATGAAGGAACCTGTTTGAGAGCTGCTGCATGAAATATAAAGTCAACTCCATGTA
>JAVEUY010000388.1:0-3143 GCA_034005315.1 Ignavibacteriaceae bacterium
GGTGTGAACAATTCCAGTTCCATCTTCAGTAGTTACGAAATCACCTGAAATTACTCTAAACGCATTTTCTGGATTTTGATACGGTAACGCTAATGGTAATAATTGTTCGTAACGAATTCCTACTAAATCAGCACCTTTTGCTTCTGCTAAAATTTGGTAGGGAATCTTTTTATCTTCTGATTTGTAATTTGTAAAATCAGCATCTGATTCTGCTACAAAATATTTTCCACCGAATTGTTTTCCAACTAAATTCTTAGCTAAAACTACATTTACCGCTTCAAAAGTATATTGATTGAACGTTTTTACTAAAACATAATCGATTTTTGGACCAACAGTTAACGCCGTATTTGATGGCAGCGTCCAAGGAGTTGTCGTCCAAGCTAAGAAATGAACGGTTCCAAAGCCTTGTAAGAAACTTGGTAACGTTTCGTCTTTTGCTTTGAATTGCGCTACAATCGTAGTATCCGTAACATCACGGTATGAACCTGGTTGATTCACTTCGTGTGAAGATAAACCTGTTCCCGCTTTTGGCGAATACGGTTGGATTGTGTAACCTTTGTATAGTAAATCTTTGTTGTAAATTTGTTTTAGCAACCACCAAACCGTTTCCATGTATTTGGATTTGTACGTAACGTACGGATCTTCCATGTCTACCCAATAGCCCATTTTTTCCGTAAGGTCATTCCAAACATCAGTATAACGCATAACGGTTATTTTACACGCTTCGTTGTATTCAGTAACTGAAATGGTTTTTCCGATATCTTCTTTAGTGATGCCTAATTCTTTTTCGGTACCTAATTCTACGGGTAAACCGTGCGTATCCCAGCCCGCTTTACGCTTAACTTGGTACCCTTTTTGAGTTTTATAACGACAAAAAATATCTTTAATGGCACGCGCCATCACGTGGTGAATTCCAGGCAAACCATTTGCAGATGGTGGTCCTTCAAAAAACACGTAAGGTGTAGCTCCTTCGCGAGAAGTTACCGATTGTTCAAAGACGTTATTTTTCTTCCAAAAATCAAGAACTTCTGATGCTACTGTTGGCAAGTCAAGTCCTTTGTATTCAGTAAATTTTGTACTCATTTTGTCGCTTTCTTAAATCAATTTGCGAAAGTAATGATTTAAAGATAAAAGGCAAAAGGGAAAAGGGAAAAGTTGTCTTTTAAGAAAAAACTTCTTTTAAAACTTCTAATGATTTGGGTTTTTTGAAGCCTTCTAGATGTAACATGTAAAAATCTAAGAGAATTTTTAATAGAATTTGACGTTCTATTCCGGTAAAAGTTTTTTGATTAGAATCAAATTTTAGTTCGATTAAGCGTTTAAATAATTGCGTTTCATGTGCAGAAAGTGTATTTACTGATTGAAACGGTGTGAAAAAACCTTCTTTCAGGTCGAAAAAGTCGAAATCTATTTCGGAAACATCAGGATAAAAACCTAGGAATTTGGTCATTTCCATCATCAAAATTAGATGAAAATTTGTTGCTTCTTCATTTGTATCTAACCAAAGTAAAGCGGTTTCTAAAAAGGAAAAAAGGTTTTCATTTTTCTCTTCTTCGTGAATGCTATGATGTAAAATTTCGGAAAGAAAAATTACGATAGTGCTTTTGACAATATCGGTATTAATCGAATGAAAACTGTGCGCTAATTTAATTTCTTTGAAATGTTCGAGTGTACCTTTATTTTTGTGATTGGCTTCGATTTCAATAATCGTTAACGGTTGAAAATAGGCAATTTTTTGATTCGCTTTTTTATTAGAATAAACACTTGGAACGAAATAACCTTTCAAACCATCTGATTGCGTGAAACACTTAACAATCAAGCTTTTTTCTTGATATTTTAACGCAGAAATTACGATGGCTTTCGTTTTAACTAGCATTTATTTATCTGATAATCATTACTTTTTTTACTGTTGAATCTAAACCATCTTGAGAAGCAACAAATATCATATAAACTCCAGATGCAACTTTATATTTTCCAAAAGCTGTGGTATCCCATTCTATAGTTCCTCCAGAAGAAGTGGTTTCATGTACCAAATTGCCTTCGATATCCGTAATTTTGATATTTGCTTTATCAGTTAGTCCACTAATTTTAACTGTTCCTGTGAAATTTGGTCGAACGGGATTTGGATAAACAAAAACATCTCCTAAGCTATCACTTGGTTTGGTTGAAGTTCCTAAAAACGAAACCATTCCTTTATCGGTAGCAAAAAACACTTCTCCAGAAACACCATCAATTTCAATATCAACTACATTGTTACTTGGCAAAGGAGAATTACTTTTATCAAATCTGTAAATAGTTTGTTGTCCATTTGAAGAAACAAGAAAAACGCCTCCATCAGCAATAGAAACCCACTTTCTGTTAGCACCATCAACGGCAATATCTAAAATGGGTTGTTGATAAAACAATTCCTGTGCCAAATCCCCTTCTTGAATAATAATAGAAGAAACCGTAAGTTCTGTTTCGCTGATGAATCTATCTATACTTGATAAAATTCGCAACCCAGCTGCAGTTCCAATCCATAATTGATTTCGATTATCTATAGCAACACAATTCACCACCGATGTGGGTAAATCTGCATTATCTTGGGTAATTACAATGAATTTATTATTATAATTTTCATTAAAAGCTAGGACACCATCATTGTAAGCAGGAATCCATTTTGTATTGTTTTTATCAATAGCCATTGGTCCATATCTACCCGTTGCTAAATTAGCAGTTATCCCTGTTAGATCATAAGATTGCCATTGGCCGTTTGTTTTTAATACTTTTATTCCTTTATTTACTAAACCATTTGTAACCCATAAATTACCATCTTTATCAAAAGCAGGACTATTTATTCGACTATCAACATAAGAAGGATTACCAGGAACTACTAACGATTCAAGTCCATTGGTCCCAGTGTTTGTATTATTCAATAATTCTACTGCATCACCTTGAAATTTTAATAATCCTGAAAAGTAAGAAGTTACGAAAACCTCATTTTGACGTGATGGATTTATTGCTATGTCCGACAATGATTTAGCGTCAAGTAAATCTTGATAAGGTTTTATAATCCAACCCAAATCTAAATTATAGGTACTTATACCTAATTCGTCTAGCGGATAAGGATTAAATTGTTGTGTATAATCACCGTGTACCATCCA
>JAVEUY010000389.1:0-3103 GCA_034005315.1 Ignavibacteriaceae bacterium
CATTTTCAAACTCGTAACCTTTTCCAGGTTCGTTTGGAGATATTTCCAACCAAACGTGACCAAATTTACCTCTACCACCGGACTGCTTAACAAACTTACCTTCACTTTGAACTTTTTGGGTAATTGTTTCTCTATATGCTACTTGAGGTTTACCAATATTTGCTTCAACTTTAAATTCTCTTTTCATTCTATCAACAAGAATTTCAAGGTGAAGCTCTCCCATACCGCTTATTAAAGTTTGACCAGTTTCATCATCAACTTTAACTTTGAAAGTTGGATCTTCATCAGATAATTTCACTAAGGCATCAGATAGTTTATCTTGATCAGCTTTAGTTTTCGGTTCAATTGCAATTTGAATAACTGGTTCAGGGAATTCCATTTTTTCTAAAACTATCAAATCATCTTCTGTACACAAAGTATCGCCGGTTCTTGTAAACTTAAGTCCTACAATAGCAGCAATATCACCAGCTCTAATCTCATCCATATCTTCTCTAGTGTTTGCGTGCATTTGAAGAATTCTACCAACTCTTTCCTTTTTACCAGAAACTGAGTTATAAACATACGAACCAGCTTTTAATGTACCGCTGTATACTCTTACATAAGTTAATTTACCTACATAAGGGTCAGTCATAATTTTAAAAGCTAACGCTGAGAACTTGGCATTTTGATCAACTTTAACAAATACTTCATCATCTTTATCAACGTGATGCGCTTTAACTTCAGGAAAATCCAAAGGAGAAGGTAAAAAGTCAACTACTGAATCCAATAGTTTCTGCACACCTTTATTCTTAAATGAAGAACCGCAAAGAACAGGAATAATCTTCAATTTAATTGTTGCTTCTCTTAATACTTTCTTTACTTCCGCATCCGAAATAGTTTCACCTTCAAGATATTTCTCTAAAAGTGTGTCATCAATTTCAGATACTGCTTCAAGCATAATTGTTCTATATTTATTTGCCAAGGGGAGAAGGTCTTTTGGAATTTCAACATCTTCAAATGTTGCACCTAAAGAATCTTCATGATACATTCTGGCTTTCATTGACATCAAATCAATAACACCCGAGAATAAATCACCTTCACCTATCGGCAAAGATATCGGAACTGCATTAGCACCAAGTCTTTCTTTCATCATATCAACTGCATGATAAAAATCGGCGCCAATTCTATCCATTTTATTTACAAACGCAATTCTTGGAACTCCATATTTATCAGCTTGTCTCCAAACGGTTTCAGATTGAGGTTCAACACCGCCTACAGCACAAAAAAGTGCTATAGCACCATCCAAAACTCTTAGTGATCTTTCCACTTCAACAGTAAAATCAACGTGTCCAGGTGTATCAATAATATTTATATGATGTTCATTCCAAGAACAAGTAGTAGCAGCACTAGTAATGGTAATTCCACGTTCCTTTTCCTGCTCCATCCAATCCATAGTTGCACCACCTTCATGAACTTCTCCCATGCGGTGCAATTTGCCTGTATAATACAAAATCCTTTCAGTAGTAGTAGTTTTACCGGCATCAATATGAGCCATGATTCCGATATTTCTTACTTTTTCTATATTTACTTTTTTACTTGCCATTTAAGATAAAAACCTTTCTAACCATTACCATTTAAAGTGAGCAAACGCTTTGTTTGCTTCTGCCATTCTATGTGTATCTTCTTTTTTCTTTACTGACGACCCTTCACCAGCAGCAGCTGCAGCTAATTCACCAGCTAATTTAGCAGCCATAGTTTTTTCGCTTCTTGATCTGGAATAATTTCTAATCCATCTTAAAGCTAATGCAATTCTTCTTTCGGGTCTAACTTCCATAGGAACTTGGTAAGTTGCACCGCCAACTCTTCTACTTCTAACTTCAACTAAAGGCTGAACATTAGAAATCGCCTTTTTGAAAACTTCCATTGCTGGTTTTTTAGTTTTCTTTTCAACTAAATCTAAAGCATCATAAATTAATGTTCTTGAAGTTGATTTCTTTCCGTCAAGCATCATGTAATTAACAAATTTAGTTACAATAACTTCATTGTATTTTGGATCTGGCTTAACGAATCTTTTTTCTGCTCTTCTTTTTCTCATATCTCAATCTTACTTAGTTGCTTTTGGTCGTTTTGTTCCGTATTTGGATCTTCCTTTTTTTCTATCATCAACTCCGCTTGTATCAAGCGTTCCTCTAATGATGTGGTAACGAACACCAGGAAGATCTTTAACTCTACCGCCTCTTATTAAAACGATTGAGTGTTCTTGTAAATTGTGTCCTTCACCAGGAATATAAGCTGTTACTTCTATTCCGTTTGTTAACCTAACACGAGCTACTTTTCTTAAAGCAGAGTTAGGTTTTTTAGGTGTAGTAGTATATACTCTTGTACAAACTCCTCTCTTTTGAGGACAAGCATCTAAGGCCGGTGCCTTATTTTTTGATGCTACTACTTTTCTACCTTTTCTAACTAATTGACTTATAGTTGGCACAAAAATCTCCAGACTTTCTAAAGAAAATTCAGACTCTCAATATAGATATATTTGCATCTTTTGTCAAGATAACAAAATGTTATTTTTAATTATTAAACGGTTTCTTCTTTACTTTCTTCAACCGCTTCTTCCGCTGATTCCTCAACGGTTTCATCCTCTATCAACATTACTTTATCGTACTTTTTAAGACCAGTTCCAGCAGGTATTAAATGCCCCATAACTACGTTTTCTTTTAAACCAATAAGTGTATCAACTCTTGCTTCAGTTGCCGCATTAGTTAATACTTTAGTAGTTTCTTGGAATGATGCAGCAGATATGAAACTTTCTGTTGATAAAGCTGCTTGTGTAATTCCTAATAATAAGTTTTCAAAAGTTGCCGGCTCGGCATCTCTTGATTCTATTATTTTTTTACCTTTACGCTCTAAATCGGCATTTACTTCTCTTAATTTTGATTTAGAAATCAATGTGTCAGCTTTATATTTTGATTGTCCGGCATCAATAATGTAAGCCATAGTTTTGATCATTTCGTTTTCAGCAATAAACTTATTACGATCAACAATATCTTCTTCTATAAAGCTTGTATCACCGGAAGTAACTACTTTTAGTTTTTGCAGCATTTGTTTTACAATTGTTTCAATA
>JAVEUY010000390.1:0-3083 GCA_034005315.1 Ignavibacteriaceae bacterium
GAGGTACTCCTAACGGCAGAGCCAGTTGCATTCCATGAAAAACTATCCATTAACATTGTGTGTGAACCATTACTTATTAAAATTGATGATGGGAAAGTAAAAGAAATAGTTTGCTGATTATTATTATTCTTATTCATAATAATAACACATGGCGATATTTGAAATGTTCCATCATCAATTACATTTGATCTAGTTACTCCTCCTGCAGGTGTTATTGAAATAGTTCCTTGCAGGCTTGCATTTTGTAAGTAAAATTGGCCAAAGTCAATATTTGATATTGTAGAAATATAGGCTTGTGCTCTAGTTGGACTACTGAAACATATTGAAAAAAGGAGAAATAATAATACTGCAGGAGCTTTCATATTTCTCAAAGATTTAAATTTAATTCTGCAAGTTTTTGAGTAACCCTGTCGTTTTGAGATAAATACTCTATTTTTAGTGACCCTTTGGTTAAATCTAATCCTAAGCTATTATCCAAAACAAGTTGAAATCTTCTCTTGCTATTAGGAGTATATACTGCCAGGCCGTTTACTGCTCCTACTAATGTAGATTTACCATCTTGAGCTACGTGAGTTACTCTTAAATCTCCGTATGTAGACATATTTCCAAACCTGTTCAATGTAACGTTAACCACGTTTGTGCTATCGTTAATTTTCGTAAATGAGAGGTCAGATAATTCAACCTTAGTACTATAATCTCCTATCCTGATTATAATGGGTATTGTTATACCAAAAATTGGGATAATTCTTATACTTAGTGCAGTTGTATCTGCATTGGAGTCATCAAGTCCTAAAGCAACCTCTTTAGGCACAGATCTGAAATAAACGTGTGATCTATATTCGCCCGGCGCTAATCTCTCTTTTCCGATTAGCTGCATCCTTACAGTCTGGGCTTCCCCGGGTGCTAGAGTAACGCTTCTTGGAAAGAATCTTAGATTCTTATCGGCAAAATTTTGACCAGGGTCAGGAGTACTGATTTCTTCAAAAGATCCATCTTCAGTCATTCTATATTGAATAAACGACACATTATAAGTAGCAGTATCCCTGCCCGTATTTGAAAGATTAAGTTCCTCTACCCTTTTGTTACCTTCAAAAACCACTCTTCTTGGAGTAATTAATAAATCACCTTGAGAATATAATGGCGAGGTAACCAAAAACATAAGAATAGGCACTATATACCTTTTAGATAATACTACTCTATAAAAATTATTCATAATGATGAATATATTAGGGGTAATTAGTTCATTAGTTGAATCAAATATAGTGAAAAATTCAACCAAGCCAATTGCAATTAATAATTTATAGTAACGGGTAGATTTGCGGTATAATTACCAGCCGGTTGATTTGCGTTAACCTGAAGAGTCCCTCCAATGTATAGAATTGCAGAACCCCCTGCAGGAATCGTATTTCCTGTAATTGACAGATTTTTCGTAAGCGATACATTCATAGGGGTTAAACCTCCTGAACTTAATTGAATTGATGTTGGAACAGATACACTGAAAATAGTTGCAGCAGAACTTTGAATAGTAAATTGTGCTCTGGTTCTTGTCGCTGATACTGTTAATAACGACACACCAGAAAACGTAACAGCGTTATTTGAATGATTTATAGTAACAGTACCTGATGTTGGTCTCGGAGCGATAGTACCAAAAACTAAATCTAAATTCTTTGTTAGTGTTACGGAAATAGGTGTTTTCTTCCTTGCTATTGCAGTGGTTGTAACATTCCTTTGTGCAATTACCAGGTCAGAGTTCAAAATTGATAGTATTAACGATAATGATATCAAAAAAAATCTTGGTAGTATTCTAAGCATAATATATCACTTTACAAGAAATCAACATCACAAAACATGCCAATTAATTATAGGAGAAAGTTATTACATAACTTCCACTATAAATACCTATTGGGTTATCTACTACCGTTCCAACTTTTAATGTTGCCCCAACGCTGACAACTAATGTTCCATTATTCAAAACTCCTGTTCCTAAACCACTTAAATTACTTACTTCAAAATTATACACTTCCATAGTTTTTCCTGTTGCAAGATTTGTTAACAATACAGACCCAACAGGTAAAACAATGGATATTGTAGCGTCACTCTGACCAGCCAACTGAAAACTAGCAGGGTTGTACTGACCACCACTTAAACTAACAGTTCCACTGGAGGTTCTCACTCCTAAAGGTGAAATACGAATTTCACCTCCTGCTGTTTCAGGGGAAAATCGGCCAAAACTTAAAGTTGCAATTTCTGAGGCTCTGAGGGCTTCAATAACTTCAGCATTAGCTGTACTTCTGACTGATGCCTGTCCCTTTAGTAAAAATGGATTCAACAGCATAAACAGACCAACTAAAACATTTATGGTAAAATATGATCTCATTATTTATGCAAATTGATATTATTGTTTATATTTTTTATAATTGCACACCTCCCGGCAAGGAGCAGTGTGCTTTATACTATTTTTAAAAACTAGTTATAGTTAACAATCACTTCGAATCCTGTTGCATTTTGATATAGTCCGGCTGCTTGTCCTGCTGCTACATTAAGAGTTGCACCAACGTTGATTGTTGCTGCTCCTGAACCTGATAATGTTCCGGTTGCTGATGGAGTGCTGGTGAAATTGTTAACAGTCATTGTTTGAGAAGTAGGGTTTGTGATTGTAAGATCTGTAGTTGGAAGGGTTATTGCAAAAGTATAGCCGTTTGCTCCTGTTACATTAAATTGTGCTGCTGTAACCGTACCTGTTGTTGCCGGAAGAGTTACTCCTCCTGTCTGTGTTCTTGTACCTGCTGGTGTCAGTACAACTGTACCCGATGTTGTAGAGTTTACTGCTACATTACCAAAGTTCATATCCTGAGCTTTTGTAATAAGTATCGGTGTCACGATGTTTGCTGACGAAGTTGCTGTGGCAGAACTCTGTGCTGTTGCCATTACTGATACCCCTGAGAAAATTACTGCGAGTGCGAAAAATTTAATTGCTTTCATAATTGTTATTTTTTAATTCTTTTTTGTTTTTCAATTTTACTTCTGACCCTTATAAATCACAAAATATGCCGAGAGCAAAAAATATTGTAGCACGATGATTG
>JAVEUY010000391.1:0-3080 GCA_034005315.1 Ignavibacteriaceae bacterium
AACTTCATCAGCTATGTCATCATTTTGTTTATCATCATCTTTCATCTCTTCCGGTTCAGGATAAGCTTTTTTAGAAATGTATCTTCGTTCAATCGCACTGTAGATAGTTTTATTTCCGGAAAGGACAAAAACAAAAAAGAAAAGTACAAACAGCACACTGCCCAGTAATGAAAAAGTAGATGAGAACAATCCGCTTATTATATCCTGTAAGTTTAATGATTTGACTAAATTGTCGAAAGAAAATTTAGTAAAAAATGTATCTTTAATACCTAATGAAAGAGCTGCTGTTCTTATAAGACCACTCAGTTTATCGCTGTAAACCGGCAGACCATCTGCAAACTGGAAAAATGAATCTACTACAACTCTGCCAATGCCGTACAGCACTGCAAAAGTAATAGCAAGATCAAGAAGTATAATTAAGAACATCGGAATCTTTTTTTTGCCCAGCCAGTTATTGAAAGGTGAAAACACAAAGAAAAGAAAAACTGCAATTAAAAGAGGAATGCAAATATGACTTAACTCTTTTAATACAATTCCGATTACAACTAAACCAATTACAACGATGAAGAATTTAGTTACTCCATCAAAGCTTGTTTTTTTTGTCATAGTAAATTCATTTAAGTCATCCACGGTAAAAACTTAGGATGATATTTAAAACAAATAATTATTATGCAGTCTTACTCTTCGGTTTTACCCGGATGTGACTGCTGTTATTTAATTAATCCACCCGGAGTTTGCGGTGTTGATAATAAGTATTCAAAAAGCTCCCAGCGTTTTGTCGGATTATCAACTGTGCCGCCATTACTCTCAATATAATTTTTTACAATATCGTAACCCAGATTATAATTAATCACATAGCTTCTGTAAGTTTCAATAAATGAAACATATTTATCGGCACTCTCTTTTGTGCGCAAAGAACTTTTCTGAAGCCATTCAACTGTTTGTTCGTGATTCCATTTCCCATCAAGATAATTCCTTGCCGCATGATTTCCTGCATAAGAAAAACTTTTTTGCAGATCAAGAACTTTATAATAAAGTTCAGCATCATCAGGATTTATTCCCGCAATCGGAAACAGAATTTCCTTTTCAAACTTAATTCTTTCATTACCCGGGAAAGCTATTGCGATACCGTAATTAGCTGTTCCTTCTGCAATCAAAGACTGCGGAGAAAACAGTGCATAGATTTTAAACTCCGCCCAATTTCTTCCGTTAGAAAGTTTTTGTTCAAGTAAAGTGTTATAAACATGATGACCCGGGTAACCTTCGTGACAAGCAAGATCAACAGCGCGATCTATAAAAACAGGAAGATCGGTATTTACCTCTATCAAACTGAAATAATTTCCTTTATACCAATTGTATGCGCCCCAAGGTTTATCTTTTACATATTCTATTTTAAAAGATTCCTGCTCCGGTAATTTTATATAGTTCAGAGTTCTTTTTCTGCATTCTTTAATTGCCGCATCAAAAACATCTTTAAGCTTATCAGAAGGAATTACAAATTTCATTTTAAAATCATTTAATCGTTTTGCAACATCACCTTTACCGGGTAATATTTTATCTAACTCTGTAATTGCATTCTGAAAATATTCATCATTATGAACAGGTGCCTCAGCATCGTAAAGTGCTTTTGTTTCCCTATCAAAAGGAAGGATAACACCATTTAATATATTTATATATGTTTTGCAGGCAAGAAGCTGTTTATATAGATATCTGAAACGTAGCGTTTCAATTTCAGTCGCTTTGTAATTAGCTAAAGATTCGAGCTGATTTAGCAATTCATCGGTTTGTGATGATAAATTATTATATGAAGTAGAATCAAATTGTAAATTTGTTTTTAAGTTATTGCGCCATTCTTCTGGACCGTAATAAGCATCAACAAAATCTGCATCATATTGTCCGATATTAAGAACCAGCTTTACATATTCTTCAGCAATTGAATTCATTTTTAATTCTAAGTCACTTATTATTAAGGGTTCCTTGCGTTCACTGCAAGAAATAAAAATTATTGTTATCGCTAAAATGAGAATAATTTTGTTCACTTTTTTCCAGTCATTTTCTGTTTGAAAAATAATTCAGTTAAACTTAACGATTTACGATAAGTGCTTCAAGAATTTACTCCAGCTTTAAAACCAAATATCCGGTTCCTTTAACGGTAATATCAAGAGTATTATTTTTTATCTCAAATTCATTACCGCTGACAAGGTTTTTAGCTTTTACAAGCTTATACATTCCGGGTAAATTAAAACTGATTTTTTGTTCATTAGTATTTTTATTAACAATGGTTAAAATTCTTTCATTCATATCCGATCTTAAATAAGCATAAATATTTTCATCAGCTTGTAAAGTTAAAAAATCTCCGTATCTGAGAGCGGAGTGTTCTTTTCTGATATGAATAAGTTTACTTACGTCCTTCAAAGTTTGTTTTTCATATTCGTTAAGCTCATCATCAAATCTCATCATTCTTCTGTTGTCGGGATCGGCAGCACCAGTCATTCCGATTTCATCACCATAATAGATTATAGGAATTCCGGGAATCGTAAGCAGATAAGCTAAATGTAACTTTAGTTTATCGTAACTTTTGGGGTCATCAACCTGCGGCGGATTTGTCCATCCGATTTCTATTGCTCTTCCGTCGTTTATTTCAAGATCGCCGTCAGCATAAGCCATATAACGTATCTTATCGTGGCTGTCCATTATGTTTCCCATCAGATTATTATATCCAAAAACCTGAAATGATTTTTGCATTTGATAGTCAAGTAATTTAAAGGAAGCATTCTCATCAAGAAAAGTTGGAATAGCAACATCGTAAAGATTAAAATTAAACTGTCCGTTCAACTGTCCGTTATTAACATAAGATGCAATCAGATCAATTCCCCCGAACGTTTCACCAATTTGATAAATATCTTTTTTTTCGGGAATAGAAATTTCTCTTTTTAGTTTTGATGTTAACAGTCTCCAGTATTCATTAGGAACATGTTTAACTGCATCGTGCCGGAAACCATCCGCGCCTGTAACCTTCAACCACCACACGGCATTATCAGTCATAAACTCAAGTGCTTCGAAAGATCCGGCATAATCAA
>JAVEUY010000392.1:0-3074 GCA_034005315.1 Ignavibacteriaceae bacterium
ATATGCATATTATGGGCTCTAAGTCCTTTGGATTTAACCCATTCGGCAAGCTCATTTACGCAGATAAATAATGAATCACATCGTTTACCAATTTTCAATCCATCTCCGACATGATCACCATGACCATGAGTAAAGACTATAAATTCAGCTTCCACTTCTGAAGATTTCGTTTTACAAACCGGATTATCATCTAAGAAAGGATCTATCAGAATCCTGATATTAGAATCAGTAGTAATTTGAAATGCAGAATGTCCAAAATATTTTAGTTTCATAATCTAATCTCTTTTTTTAATTACTAAAATTTTTAAGATATACTTTAATAAAACCATTAATTGCTTTAAGACTATTCATTCTACTTTCTTCATCTCTGTATATAGTTGAGATATCTTCAAAACCGATTGAAAATTTCTTTTTAGCTGCCAGCAGGATCATTTCGCTTTCAGCTTCATATCCATAAAAAGTAGTTTTAATATTTTTTAATACACTTGCCCTATAAGCTCTGAAACCACATTGGCTATCTAAAATACTTTCTCCTGTTCTCAAAGAAAGTAAAAATGAAGTAATCTTATTACTTAAGATTCTCTGAATTGGCATACTCTTCAGATTATTAAGACGATTACCAATTATGATATCATATTTTTTTAATCCCTCTATAAAAACCGGAATTAAGTCAGGATCATGCTGATTATCACCATCAAGAGTTATGATAATTTCACATTCACAATTAATCGCTTCATTAAATCCAGCCTGTAATGCAAAACCTTTTCCATAATTCTTATCTAACGAAATTATCTCAACATTTTCAATACCTGCTATATCATTAGCAGAACCATCGGCTGAACCATCATCAACAGCAAATATTTTGTCAACATATCTTAATGTATTTCTGACAACTGATTCTAGATATTTTTTTTCATTAAAAAACGGAATGACAGCACAACAATTATTTCCTTGATTTAAGCTGCTCAATAAACCCTTTCCAACCTTTTTTCTCAGGACCTTTCAACGCTAAATTTATTCTTCTTTTTAATGATTCTTTTGACAAACCTTTTATTAATTCACCATTCTCTGCAATAGAAATACTGCCAGTCTCTTCAGAGACAATTATACTTAATACATCAGCTTGTTCAGAAATACCAAGCCCTGCCCGATGCCTCATACCAAGTGATTCGCCTTTTACAGATGTTTGTTGTGAAAGCGGTAACGTACAACGGGCAGCTTCAACAAAATTTTTATTTATAATTACCGCACCATCGTGTAAAGGAGATCTCGGATAAAAGATCGAAGTCAGTAATGGTGCACTTATTCTGGCATTTAATAATTCACCTGTTTCAGCAAACCCTCTGATACCTGAAGATTTAATCAGTACCATCAGCGCACCATGCTGGTGCTGCGAAAGTTGAAATGCTGCTTCAACAATAACATCAGCAACTTCATGAGACTCTGATTTGGCAAATACTTTAAAGAACGGATTTCTTGCCAGAAGTACTAACAAACGTCTTATCTCCGGCTGAAATAAAACCACAAACGCAATTACCCAGATATCAGTAATTAATCTGAGCAGCCAGGTAACTGCTCTGAAGTTAAGCACCTGTGCAATAAAAGAAACTAAAATAATTATTAATAAACCTACAAATATCTGCGCAGCAACTGTACCACGCAGTGTAATGTACAATCTAAAAAAGATAAAAGAAACTATAGCAATATCAATTACATCTGAAAGAGTAATTGTTAAGAAACCTATCTTAAATAAATCAACCATCAAACCTTAAATAATATTGTTAACTAATTTAACTAATTGACTGCAATATTCTACATTGTGTGTACGGATTATTCTTGCAGATTTCATAACAGCCAGGCTCTCCATTATTACTGTCGCAACTTCTACATTATTGATATCCAGTTTTAATGTTTTTCTTAAAAAGAACTTTCTTGAAACACCAATCATTATAGGGTATCCAAGTGTTTCAAACTCAGGAAGATGTTTTATAATCTGAAAATTATCAATAACCCGCTTACCAAATCCGATACCAGGGTCAATAATAATTTTAGATAAACCAGCGGATTCAATTTTTTTTATCTGATTATTCAGGAATCCTTTAACCTCTTTAACTACATCTTCATAAAAAGGATTATCCTGCATTGTTTTTGGATTACCCTTTATATGCATTATCACTACTACGGGATTATATTCTTTTATTACGTTTATTATATTTTCATCAAAAGTAAAACCACTAATATCATTTACAATCTCAGCACCGCTGTCTAATGCTTCAGCAGCAACCTGAGATTTTGTAGTATCTATCGAAATAATAATATCATTCCTGAGTTTTTTTATTTCCTTAATAACAGGAATTGTTCTATTAATTTCTTCCTGAACAGAAACCGGTTCAGAGCACGGTCTTGTAGATTCGCCGCCGATATCTATAAATACTGCTCCCTGATCAATAAGTTTAAGTGCATGATCAACAGCAGATTTTGTAGAAAAATATTTTCCTCCGTCAGAAAAAGAGTCCGGAGTAACATTAACAACCCCCATAATTACAGGTATACGAAAGTCTATTTCAGAAGATGAAAATTTATATTTAGATGTGCTCAGCATTTTTTATTAAGGGTTGAAAAAAACAGAGTGTTTTTATTTAATTACTAAACTTCAGGAAATCAATTTCTTTAATTCTGTTGCTGCTATTGAAATATCATTGGCTTTAAATATTGAAGAACCTGCAACAAAAACATCACAACCAGCATCTTTAATTTTTGTGATTGTATTTTTACTTACACCGCCATCAACTTCAATTAAGAAATCAGCATTAAGATCTGCCCGTAATTTAACAGCTTCAGATATTCTGCGCTCAGAGTTTGAGATAAAACTTTGTCCGCCAAAACCAGGATTAACTGTCATAATTAATAAAAGATCTATATACTCCGCAATATCCTTAACTATTGAAACCGGCGTTGACGGATTTATAACTACTCCTGCTTTAGCTCCTAGTTCTTTAATTTTATTAACAGTTCTGTTCAGATGAATAACTTCTTCAAAATGAACAGAAATAATATCTGCTCCGGCTTTTTTA
>JAVEUY010000027.1:0-14253 GCA_034005315.1 Ignavibacteriaceae bacterium
AAAACCCAGAGAAATTTAGTAAATGCTTTATATGCTATACCACATGGTGTAATAAAAATGTCACTTGATATTCCGGGTCTTGTTGAAACATCAACAAATCTAGCAGTAGTAGAAACAGTTGGAAAAAATGTAAATATTGTTACAAGCCAAAGAAGTTCAGTTGCATCTGAGATTAAAGACACTACTGCTATGGTTACATCAGTATTGCAGCTTGCCGGAGCAGAAATTTCTTATGGTGACGGATATCCCGGATGGAAACCTGATATCAATTCTGATGTTTTAAAAGTTTTCAAATCAACTTTTGAAACAATATATGGAAAAGAACCTGAAGTTACTGCAATTCACGCAGGACTTGAATGCGGAATAATAAAAGAAAAATATCCTGATATGGATATGATTTCTTTTGGACCAACAATGTTCGGAGTTCATTCACCTGATGAAAAACTGCAAATATCTACTGTACCGGAATTTTACAAACAGCTTGTAAATGTTTTAAAGAACATTCCTGTTAAATAAGATATTTGCCTTATTTAAATTTAAAGCAGATACCTTTATAAAGGTACCTGCTTTTTTTATTATTATATGAAAGTAATCCATTTGTTATACAAATATGTTAATGTATAACAACCAGTAAATAATAATTTCACGCATTGATTATTTAAGCGTGGTAAAAAGCATAAAAAATTATGGAAGAAACTTTAACACAAAAACCTCAGCCATCTTCTATCTTAAGATGGAGCGCATTGCTTTTAATAAGCCTGGCAATGATGGGCAACTATTATATTTATGACAGCATCAGCCCGCTTGCAGATTTATTAAAATCACAACTTGGATTTTCTGATTCTAATATCGGGCTGCTTAATGCAATTTATTCCTTCCCGAATATTCTTATGGTTCTTGCCGGTGGATTGATAATTGACCGGATAGGAACAAGAACTTCTGTTGTAATTTTTACTTTTTTAATTGCACTTGGTGCGGTGATAACTGCAGTAACAGGTAACATTTATGTAATGGCAACCGGAAGATTAGTCTTTGGTCTTGGTGCTGAATCAATGATTGTTGCAATCACTACAATTGTTGCAAGATGGTTTAAAGGTAAAGAGCTGTCTTTTGCATTCGGATTAAATTTAACTGTTGCAAGACTTGGTTCTTTCCTTGCACTTAATTCCCCTAGCTGGGGAAAAAGTTTGTATGAATTTTGGCAGACGCCGCTTTGGGTTACTGTTGCCGGTGGAGTTTTTGCTTTAGTAACTATTATAATTTATTATGGTCTGGATTTGTATGCTGTTAAAAATTATGATATGCCTAAAGATGGTGAGCAGGATAAAATTGTTTTTAGTGAAATATTCAGGTTTGGAAAATCATTTTGGCTTATAACCGCTCTTTGTGTTACATTTTATTCGGCAATGTTTCCGTTTCAAACATTTGCTATTAAATTTTTTCAGGAAGCACATGGAACAAGCAGAGAAGTTGGAGGAAATCTTTCAAGTATATTAACTCTTGCCGCAATGATCTTTACACCTCTGTTTGGATTGTTAGCCGATAAAATTGGCAAGAGATCTCTGCTTATGATGTTTGGTTCGTTATTAATTATTCCTGTTTACCTGATGATGGCTTATAAATTTGGTAAACCGGAAGTAATGAATGATAGTGATTTTATTCATCTTACAATTAAATTTTTTGATGTTGATGGAGCAATTCCGATTTATTTAATTCTTCCTATGGCAATGATGGGTATAGCCTTTTCACTCATACCCGCAGTTATGTGGCCTTCAGTTGCAATCATAGTTGATCCTAAAAGATTGGGAACTGCTTACGGCTTAATGACTATGATTCAGAATATTGGACTGTTTGGATTTAATCTGCTTATAGGATTTACTAATGATATATCAGAAGCAAGTGCTGCAAACCCTGCCGGATATAATACCGGTATGTGGATCTTTTCAATACTTGGTTTCTTAGGATTGTTGTTTGCTTTCTTATTGCGAAAATCTGAAACCGGACCGCATGGACACGGACTGGAAGAAGGAATGAAAAAAACTTAATTAAGTGTTAATGGGGATTAAATTTAATTTACTAATCAGGAGTAAATATGAAAAGTGCTACTATTGTTCTGGCTCTCTTTTTTGTTTTGAATTTTTCAACTCTTACTAACGCACAGGTTTGCTGCGGTATTGACGCAATTGCCGGCATGTTATTACAATCCGGTGTTTACGGCGGATATGGTGTTCAGCAGTTTTCTGCAGCAGGATTTAATGACTACATAAAACATTATAATGAAAAAAGACCTGCACTGACACAAAAAATGGATGAGTTTGGTTTTGCTTACGGGTGGCGTGCAGGCGCTAATATAATTCAATTTCAGGATAAGAATATGCTTTATGGTTTAAATGTTTTCTATCAGCAGACAATAGAAAAGCATCAGGCAAATGCTATGCTTCCAAACGATATTACCGGTAAAAGAGAATATAAACTAACTCTTGCTTCTTATGGATTTGGTTTTGCTGCTTCGTATGTGATTAATAAAAGCTTTGACTATAAAATAATTGATGCAAAGTTGAACTGGAATAAAGCAACTCTTATTAATAAATATACCGAAGGCACTAATCCTTCAACGGAACAGAAACTTCAAAATCCGGATGCATCAATTGGCGGACAAGTGAGCACAGGAATATTGTTTTATCCATTGCCACCATATATTTCAATTGAGGTAAATGCAGGATATTCTTACTTTACAATTGATGAAATGCAATTTGAATCTACCAGTACTTATTTAGCCAAGAATGAAGACAGTAATGAAAAAATGGAAAACTTTATTGATGGCGGCGGATTTTTTGCATTTGCTCAATTAAACATAGCTTTACCTTTTTAAGGAAGCTGTTATTTTATTTAACTTGGTTTTCATTTTAACACAGAGGAGATTATGGCAAAACTAACAAAACTTGATTCTGCATCTGTAATTGCAGTTCGCGATTGTATGGGTGCAAAAAAGAATGAAAAAATTCTTGTTATTACAGATGAAGTAAAAAGAGAAATTGGTTTATCACTTCATGAAAACGCTATCAGGATGGGGTACTATTCACTTCTTGTCGAAATGAAATCAGGTAAAATAAACGGTGAAGAACCTTCAGATGAAATTGCAGAACTAATGCAGAAATTTGATGTTGTTTTTTGTCCTACTGCAAAATCACTGACACATACCGATGCCAGAAGAAACGCATCTGCAAAAGGTGTTCGTATTGCAACCTTCCCCGGTATTACAAAAGATGTAATGATTCGTGGATTAAATGCAGATTATAAAAAGATATCTGCGTTAACAATAAAGCTTCAGAAAATTTTGGAAACAGGAAAAATAATAAGAGTTACAGCACCAGCCGGAACAGATATCTCATTTACAATTAAAGGAAGAAAAGCTTTTGCAAGTAAGGGATTATTCCATGCAAAAGGTGAAAGTGGTAATCTGCCTACAGGTGAAGCATTTTTAGCTCCCGTTGAAAAAACAGCAAACGGAGTTTTTGTTGTTGATGGTTCGATGGCTGGGCTAGGTTTGATAAAAAATGCAAACATAAAAATTGAAGTTAAAAACGGTTATGCAACAAAGATAACAGGCGGCGCTCCGGCAAAAAAGTTAAAAACTATGCTCAATAAAGTTGGTAAAGAAGCCAGAAATATTGCTGAGTTTGGAATCGGCACGAATGATTCAGCAAAACTAAGCGGTGTTCTGCTTGAAGATGAAAAAGTTATGGGCACTATTCATATTGCTCTTGGAAATAATGTTTCGATGGGCGGCAGTGTAAATGTTCCGATTCATCTAGATGGTGTTGTTAAAAAACCTACTGTCCGGATGGATGAAAAACTTCTGATGAAAGATGGAAAGCTGCTGGTTTGATTTTGCAATAGTAAATCCAGTGTTATTTAAAAACGAATCGGCTTTGATTATCTTTAAACTATTCGAAAATTAATTTATGGACTATGAACAGATGTCTTTAATTCCAATCACTCTTTTTGGTGATAAAATATTAAGAAAAAAAGTTGCGAAGGTTACTGAAATAAACGGAAATACTATAAGAATTATTTCTGATATGTTTGATACAATGCGGAATGCAAAAGGAATCGGACTTGCTGCTAATCAGGTTGGTGTAAATCAGCAGATTTTTGTTGTAGATCTTTCCTCGGTTGAAGATTACGAATCATATAAACCTATTGCTTTGATCAATCCAAAGATCACTGCAAAGTCAGATGAAGAAAATGTTATTGAGGAAGGATGTTTAAGTATTCCGGAGCTGCGAGCCGAAATTGTTAGACCTGAAATGATAAACATCTCATACTTTGATACTGATATGAAAGAGCACACAATTGAAGCAGATGAACTTTTTGCAAGAGTTATGCTGCACGAATATGATCATCTGCAGGGTGTGTTGTTTATTGATTATTTTGATGAGGAAATGAAAAAGAAATCCAAAAAACATCTTACAAAAATTAAAAAACGAAAACTTGAAATAGATTATCCGGTTAGCGATAATGTTGATTATACGCTGATTAAATAGGTGCGATATGAAAATCGTATTTATGGGCACACCGGATTTTGCAATTCCTTCTTTAAAAATTCTTCTCGATAACAAATACAATGTCGCTGCAGTAGTTACTCAGCCTGATAAAGCGCGGGGAAGAGGACAGAAAGTTACCTTTACTGCTGTTAAGCAATTTGCAGTTGAAAATAATCTTCCTGTTTATCAGCCTGAAAAGTTAAAAAATAACACTGGGTTTGTTGAAGAGTTAAAATCACTTAAACCGGATTTATTTGTTGTTGTTGCTTTTAGAATTTTACCAAAAGAAATTTTTGAAATTCCAGAATTTGCTTCGTTTAATCTGCACGGCTCATATCTTCCAAAATATCGCGGTGCTGCACCGATACAATGGGCGTTAATAAATGGTGATGAAGAAACAGGTTTAACAACTTTTAAACTCTCTGAAAAAGTTGATACCGGAAATATCTATATGCAGGAAAAAGTTAAAATAAATCCTGATGATAATTTTGAATCTTTGCACGATAGAATGAGTTTAATCGGTGCTGAACTTGTTTTAAAAACAGTAAAACTTATTGAAAACGGGAATGCAGAATTGAAAGCACAGGATGATTCAATTGCATCTCCAGCTCCAAAGATTACAAAAGAAATCTGTTTGATTAATTGGAATAAACCGGCAGCAGAGATCCACAATCTTATCAGGGGTTTATCACCATATCCGGCAGCTTATTTTTTACACAATGATAAAGTAATTAAAGTTTACAAATCAGAAGTTATTAATAACTCAAATCTAAAACCCGGTGAAATTCATTATTCAAAAAGCGAAATAATTATTGGCTGCGGAACTGATGCATTAAAAATTCTTGAAATACAGCAGGAAGGAAAACGAAGAATGCTAACTGAAGAATTTTTAAGAGGATTCAGAGTTTGATATTGTTGCCGCTAATTCACAAATAAATAAATTCGTGTATTGCGGCATTGTTTGAAATTGTAATTATAAGATAAATTAATAAGGTAAAGTCTGCAGCTCAGTTGGTTCTTCAACCTGAAGAATTTCTGTAACTATATAATTACTGTTGCCCCGCCAGGGAATTGCATTCAGATATTCTTTATACCTCAGTTCAACAAACCTTCCGCTGTATCTTTCAAGGATATGAGCGAGGCTGTCTTCAGCAATACTGAATTCAAATTCATTGCTCTGCATTTGATTAGGTGTTGGTGTTTTAAAACCTTGTTGTATTAATCTTCCTTCCCAGGTTTTAAAAATATATCCTTTCTTTACAATAAAATTAAGATTGCCGGCTTTTACACCTTCGCCGAAAACAAAATAATATCTCCACCAAAAAAATACTGCAAGTACTAAAATTAAAAGTGGAATCACGATTTTTAATATCTTCTTCATTTTAATATCCTTTTTGATATACTAAAATTATAAAGGGAGGCGATATTACAAAATAAGATTGTAAAAATGATAATTCATTTTACTAACTTTGAGCAATCATAAACAATCATTTTGAATAATGAAAAACAGTTATTTTATTTTTTTGATTTTGTTAACCTTTGCTCAGATTATCACCGCACAGGATTATAATGAAGAACCTGATGATTCTACTGAAATGGAAATTTATTTAATTGATGCTTATGTAAAACCTGAACCGCCGCACACTTTCATTTTATCATTTTATACAAGCGAAGTTTGTTTTAGTAAAGTTGTAATTGATAAACAATATGAATTTGCAGTCTCAGACAGCTTAAGCGATTCACATTCTGCAAATATTGATATTTCATCGTTAAAGTTTTTTGAGAAGAATATCAGTTTTATTATAGAAACAACCGACTCAAACGGAATACAATCAGAATCAGAAGAATTTGAATTTGATCTGCCTTTTGAACCAACTGTTGCTGAAGGCTCAAGTATCTGGACTTTGTGTTTGTTTGCCGGCTCTGTTTTCCTTTTACCAATGCCCGGTTATGTAAAAACAGATAACAATAATTTTTATAGCATAACAAAAGACCTTCCGATAATTTCTTTCAGAGCAAAAAGAGGCAACTATCCATCCGGCTATATTTCATTAGAATATACTTGTGTTTTTGAAGCACGTTATAATAATTATTTAAGACTTGGTTATAAAAAAATTTTTCCGGTTGATTATATAGAATATATTTCTCCAGGATTAACTGCTTACACTAATTTTATGGGTCAGAATGGAATCGCCCCCGAAGTTTCTGTCGGATGGTTTACTCTTTTTGATACCTTTACTTTATACACAAGATATAGATATAACATTAAGCCAAAAGATTCTATATCAAACTTCCACGAAATCAATTTAGGACTTTATACCAGACTGCTTTCTCTTTATTTATAGATTGAGGCATAGAATTGGTGTTAAGTTTTAGCAGGAAATTTCATTAAATTCACGCACTATTTTTCAAACAAATGTATGCGAATGAGAATATCTTTCTGGCTTTGGTTAATTACATTTATCCTTACAATTCTTACTGCTGCTTATCAGAGAATGACGGGCCCAACTTATCCAATCAGTGGTAATATTACTATTGACGGAAAAGTAATTAGTTATTCTTTAGACAGAAGTCATGGTGGTAACGAAGATCATTTAATTAAAATCCAAACTGATGATCCTGATATTAGTGGTTTACTACAGTGGAAGCGCTATAAAACAAATGATAATTGGAGAACAGATTCGTTGATATATACAGATGGATTTTTAACAGGTTCACTTCCTTATCAGCCGCCAGCAGGAAAACTTTTATATAGAGTTTCGTTAGTTAAAAATGAAAACACTTTTTTGCTTAATAAAGGTAATCAGGTAATAATAAGATATAAAGACGATGTACCGGTTTTTATAATAGTACCGCATATTATTTTAATGTTCCTTGCAATGTTGTTATCTACAAGAACCGGATTGGAATTTTTTAATAAAAAACCCGATTATAAAAAATTAGTTTACTGGACCTTGGGAGTATTACTTCTTGGCGGAATGGTCTTTGGACCAATTATGCAAAAATATGCTTTTGGAGAATTCTGGACCGGAATACCATTCGGTTTTGATCTGACAGATAACAAAACTCTTTTAGCTGTAATCGGATGGATAATTGCATTAGCTGCATTAAAGAAATCTGCCAAACCTCAACGATGGATTATTTTTGCTTCAATATTTATGTTTATAATTTATTTGATACCGCATAGTGTACTTGGATCAGAGTTAGATTATAATGAATTGGATAAACAGCAGAACAAAATTGAACAAGGTGTTGAATAGTTTTAATGAGTGAAGTTAAAGATCAAATATTTTCAGTATCAGAACTGACTAAATCTATTAAGTTTGTCCTTGAATCAAGCTTTGAAAAAATAAGCATCGAAGGTGAAATATCTAATTTTAAAGCTCATAGCTCCGGTCATTGGTATTTTAGTTTAAAGGATGAAGAAGCAGTAATTAACTGCACTATGTGGAAAGGTGTAAATAACTATGTGTTTTTTACTCCAGAAGATGGAATGAAAGTTATTGTTACCGGAAGACTGACTGTTTATGCACCGAGAGGAAGTTATCAGATAGATGTTCGTTCAATGAAGCCTGCAGGTGTTGGTGAATTGCAGGCAGCGTTCGAAAGATTAAAAAGAAAACTGTTTGAGGAAGGTCTTTTTGATGAACAATACAAAAAACAGATACCTTACTTCCCTAAAAAAATTGCATTGATTACTTCTTCAGAAGGTGCCGCGGTTAAAGATATGATCTCAGTTGCAGAAAGAAGATTTCCGTTAGTAGAATTATTAATTGCTCCGACCAAAGTTCAGGGCGCAGATGCAGCCAAAGAAATTGTAAAAAATCTTGATAAAGTTAATTTATTAAAAGATATTGATGTTATAATTCTTGCACGCGGCGGCGGCTCAATCGAAGACCTTTGGCCGTTTAATGAAGAAATTGTTGCAAGAGCTGTTTTTAATTCTGAAATTCCTGTTATAACAGGTATCGGACACGAGGTTGATTTTACTATTGCGGATTTTGTTTCTGATTTAAGAGCACCAACTCCTTCTGTAGCAATGGAATTAGCAACACCGGATCAGGAAGCGTTAAAGAGTTTTGTTATTGATAATTCAACTGCAATGACCGATTCAATTAATAATATCGCTGATGAATACAGATCAGGAATTGATTATCAGATTAATTCTTACTCATTTAAGTATCCTTTGGAGAAAGTAAGAAATTATTCACAGCAGCTTGATACTTTGAATATTAAGATAAATAACCTTGCTGAAAAAAAATTATTATCAAATAATTCAAAACTCTTATTGCTTTCAAAGACACTTGAAGGATACGATATTCAGAAAAGTTTGAAAAAAGGATTTGCACTAATCAGACAAAATTCAAAATTTGTAACCAGAAAGAATAATTTTAATAAAACTGAACCGCATACAATACAGTTTTATGATGGAGAAGTTAAAATATAATGAGCAAGAAAAAATTATCAGATAGTTTTGAGGATAAGTTAAAACGCCTTGAGGAAATTACAGAAAAGCTGGAAAGCGGTGAAACAGGTTTGGAACAATCCATTGTACTGTTTGAAGAAGGTGTTAAATTATCAAAAGAATGTATTTCAATTCTTAATAAAGCTGAACTTAAAATAACTACTTTGCAAAAAGAGTTAAATAATATTTCTACAAATGATGAAGATTAAAATAAGATAAAACGGAGATCCTTTAATGTCAGATACGCAAAAATACCCGGTTCTTTCTAAAGTAAATTATCCATCGGATATAAAAGAAATGAGCATAACAGAATTAAAAGAGTTATGTAAAGATATACGCGAATATCTGGTTGATACTATTTCGGAAATAGGCGGGCACTTTGGAGGCGGATTAGGAGCAGTGGAACTTACAGTTGCTATTCATAAAGTTTTTAACACACCGCACGATCTTGTAGTCTGGGATACTGGTCATCAGGCTTATCCGCATAAAATTTTAACAGGCAGAAAAGAAGCATTGAAGAAAATCAGAAAGTTAAATGGCATAAGCGGATTTCTGAAAAGAAATGAAAGTGAATATGATGCTTTTGGTGCTGGACATGCAACTACATCAATTTCTGCTGCACTTGGAATGGCAGTTGCAAGAGATTTAAATAATGAACCGAACAAAAAAGTAATTGCTGTAATTGGCGATGGTGCAATGACAGGCGGAATGGCTTATGAGGCAATGAATAATTCCGGTATCCTGAAATCCGATCTTATTGTTGTGCTCAATGATAATAAAATGTCAATAGCTCCAAATGTTTGGCAGATATCTAATTACTTTACAGAAATGATTGCGCATCCCGAATACAACAAATTTAAAGGACAGGTTTGGGATCTTACAGGAAAGTTAGATCATTTTGGAGATAGATTAAGGAAAATTGCAGCCCGTCTGGAAAGCGGTATTAAAGCTGTTGTAACTCCAGGGATGCTTTTTGAAGCACTCGGATTCAGATATTTCGGACCGGTTAACGGACATAATTTATATCAGCTTATAAAGTTATTTGAAAAAACAAAAGAACTTAAAGGTCCGATTTTAATTCACACTATTACTGAAAAAGGCAAAGGATATAAACCCGCAGAAGATCATAGCCAGCAATGGCACGCTTCAACTCCGTTTGATAAATTAACCGGTCAGGTGAAAAAGAAAGCATCATCCGTTCCTTCTTATACAAAAATATTCGGACAGGCATTGGTAGAAATTGTAAAATCAAATCCTAAAGTTGTTGGAATTACCGGTGCAATGCCTGACGGAACAGGAATGGATTATCTGCAGGAACATTATCCGAAAAATTATTTTGATGTTGGAATTGCCGAAGAACATGGTGTTACATTTGCTGCTGGATTAGCTACACAGGGTATTATACCCGTTGTTGCAATTTACTCTACTTTTCTCCAAAGAGCTTTTGATCAGATAATACATGATATTGCTCTTCAGAAATTGCATGTAGTTTTTGTTATGGATAGAGCCGGTCTGGTTGGTGCTGATGGACCAACACATCACGGTGTTTTTGATCTTAGCTATTTAAGAATGATTCCGGGTATGGTTATAATGGCGCCCAAAGATGAAGCAGAACTTCGTAACATGCTTTATACTGCTACTGAATATAAAGCAGGACCAATTGCACTGAGATATCCCCGGGGTTCGGCACTCGGTGTGGAAGCAGAAGAAGGATTCACCGCTTTGGAAATCGGTAAAGCCGAAAAACTAATTGAGGGAGATGATGTAGCACTTCTGGCTTTAGGTGCAATGGTGAATTATTCATTGAAAGCCGCAGCGATACTTAAAGAACAAGGAATAAATTGTGAAGTTATAAATATGAGATTTGTTAAACCGCTTGATACAGATATGCTTGATTATGCTGCTTCTAAGTTTGAAAAAATAATTACTCTTGAAGAAAATAATTTACCAGGTGGTTTTGGAAGCGGGGTTGCTGAATATTTTATGTCAAAAAATTATAAAAATGATTTAAGCTTTATCGGAATTCCTGATAAATTTGTTGAACACGGTACACAGGAAGAACTTCACCATCTGCTTGGTATTGATCCTGCAGGAATTGTAGAAAGAGTTACAGCTTTTACACGATTAAATAAAAATCATGAGGTTCAGTTATAATGGATAAAGTAAAAGTTGGAGTTATAGGATTGGGCGGAGTTGCTCAATTAGTACATCTTCCTAATCTGTCAAAGATGCGGAGTGTAGAATTAACTGCTGTTGCTGAAACAAATAAAAGCCGTTTACACACAATTGCGGATAAGTTTAATATAAAAAATAAATACTCAAATTATCAGGACCTTCTTGAAAAAAACGATGTAGATGCCATTATCATTGCAACACCAACTAGTAATCATACGGAAATTGCCATCGATTGCTTAAACGCAGGTAAAGATGTATTAGTAGAAAAACCACTGGCAAGAACTTATAACGAAGCAAAAAAAATAACAGACGCTGCAAAAAAGAATAAAAGAAAATTAATGGTTGGTATGAATCTGAGATACCGACCGGATACAATGCTGATAAGAAGTTTTTTAAATTCAGGTGAAATCGGAGAGCCATTCTATTTGAAATGCGGCTGGATAAGGAAACAAAGCAGCAGTCAAAAATGGTTTACAAAAAAAGAAGAATCCGGCGGCGGAGTTATAATTGATCTTGGAATTCATTTATTAGACTTAGCGCTTTGGCTGCTGAACTACCCGGAAATACTATCAGTATCAACTCAGAATTTTCATCATTACACAAAAAGTGTAGAAGATACATCAATCAATTGTATTAAATGTAATAACTCAGCCGTCATCAATCTTGAAGTTAGCTGGTCTTTACCGATTGAAAAGGATTATTTCTTTTTAGATGTTTATGGAACTAAGGGTTCCGTTTCAGCAAATCCTTTCAGATTGATAAAACGTGTAGAAAATGATTATATAAATTTAACACCTAATCTGCCCGATAGCCCCGCAAGCTTATTTAAAAAATCATACATTAATGAATTAAGAAGTTTCGTTGGTGCAATTACAGGATTAAATCCGGTTCTTTCCTCAGGTGAGGAAGCAGTGCACAGAATGAAAGTTATAGAAGCAATGTATGAATCAGATGACAAAAAGCTCGAGATAAAACTCTGATTTGAACCAGATTTTCAATTCAACCCATTTTTATAATTTATAAAGGTTTGTTAAAAAACTAAAGACTTCCTTGTGTGTGTGATAATAACAGGGCAATTTTTTACAATTTATTAGAAAAATGTAATTTTTAATAAATTTTAAATCAGTAAAAAGTTTGACATAAAACCTTTGTTTTATTAGATTTACACGCTCAAATTAGAAATTATGAGGAAAAAATGTTTGCAGTCGTAGATATTTTAGGACAACAGTTTAAAGTATCAGAAAATAATAAATATTATGTACCGCTTTTAGCTCAGAAACCTGAAACCGAAATAACATTTGATAAGGTTTTATTGTTGAGTGATGGTAAAGAAACCAAAGTTGGCAGTCCGGTTGTTGAAGGTGCAAAAGTTACTGCTAAAGTTCTTGAACATTTAAGAGATGACAAAGTTCTTGTTTTTAAAAAGAAAAGAAGAAAAGGATATCAGAAATTAAATGGTCACAGACAACATTTAACCAGAATAGAAGTTACCCAGATAGGATAAAGGAGATTTAATTATGGCACATAAAAAAGGGCAGGGATCATCCCGAAACGGAAGAGACAGTAATGCACAGCGTCTTGGTGTTAAAAGATTTGGCGGTGAAAATGTACTTGCCGGTAATATTTTAGTCAGACAAAAAGGAACAAAATTTCATCCTGGTGTTAATGTAAAAAGAGGCGGAGATGATACTTTGTTTGCCGTTGCTGATGGAATTGTTAAGTTTGAAGTTAAACGAGGTGACAGAAAATATATAAGTGTTTATCCTGTTAACTAAATAAATACTTTTTAAGAAATAAAAAACCCGGTTCAATTGAATCGGGTTTTTTTGTTTTAAAAGAATAACAATAAGCTGCGGTACTTTTAATCCTTTCCCATATAAAATCTATAAATGTTATTTCTCAAGCTTTATAATAAAAACATAATCAGGGGCAAGTATAAGTTTTCGTTGATTCTGTTTTAAGTATAGGTTAATTTTGGACAGAAGAATATTTATTAACAACCGGATTGAAGAACGCCAATCCGGTATAAGTAATAGCAAGGTTGTTAAACAACAATATAGGTTATATATAAAATGAAATCATTAATATTGATTCTTTTTTCACTGATTATTTTTAATGCCTGTAATGAAAACAATGTTTCTGTAAAAGAGCCTATTAAAAACCTTGAAAATAAATTATTAGTAAGTTTTAGACTTCTTGACTCTGCAAATATCTCGAAAACCATTTTTAATAAAGAAGAAGAAGTATTATTTGAATTATATCTGGGAAATCAGCTACACCAGGATTTATCATATTCTTATACTGGTTATGCATTTATTTATGAAATAATTCACGCCGATACTGTATTCGCCACATCAGTTGATTATAAACCTATGGAATTAGTTGAGAGAACAGATTCATTAAAAAGCAGTGATGAAAAATATTTCAGATGGCTTGCTCCAAATACATTTGAGAGATTTGAACAAAATAAAGAACTTGAATTTATTCCTGGTATTTATACAGCTTGTATTCAGAAGCAGTCAAGACTTGGCTATTTGAATGAAATACCAATTGAAATTAAATCAATTGAGTTTGAGATAATAGATTAAAGTGGTTAACAAATGTTTAGCAAACAACCTAACAAGTTCCTTAGCCGACCGCCTTATTCACATACGACTTTTTCTGAAATTATTGGTTTAGTTTTTCCGTCTTAAGTTTGTTCTGTTAAATGAGATTTTATAATCATTGTCGTAGCGTTTTAACATAACTCGCCGTTAGACGCTTAGATTTAAATTGTTGATTATTAATTTCGTTCAGAATATGTAAAGTTATTTTTTTAGTTAAAGTTAAATAACAAAAAAACCCAATCTCCTTAAGAAATTGGGTTTGTAAAAGATAAGTATTAAGTATAGTCAGTATTAATTGATACTATTTCAATATTGTCATTTTTCTGGTAGCGCTAAAACTATCAGTTGAAAGTTTATAATAATATACTCCGCTTGTTAAATCAGTAGCGTTAAATTCAATCGTGTAAAAACCAGCTTTCTTTTCTTCATTTATTAAAACTCTGACTTCTTTTCCAAGTAC
>JAVEUY010000393.1:0-3054 GCA_034005315.1 Ignavibacteriaceae bacterium
CGTGGAATAAGAGGACGGAGATTCATGTAAAATCTAAGTTCTACGATGTTGATGGTTTTCTTAAAGGGAAGAATGTTCTGAATGAAATTGAAATCAATGAACTAGGTGATGTGAAAGGAAAAACTCTACTTCATCTACAGTGCCACTTTGGACTGGATACTTTATCATGGGCTAGGTTGGGGGCTAAAGTTACCGGGGTTGATTTATCATCAACTGCTATAGAAACTGCAAAAAAGCTAACCTTAAATACCGGTTTGGAAGCCCATTTTATTTGCAGCGATATTTATAGCTTTGGTGAAACTTCAACGGAAAAATATGACATTGTTTTTACCTCGTATGGTGCAGTATGCTGGCTTCCTGATCTTGCAAAATGGGCGGAAACAATAGCAAAAAATCTAAAACCGGGGGGTACATTTTACATAGCAGAATTTCATCCTTTTTATGATATCTTTTCCGGTTATCCTTACTTTCATAATCCTCAGCCAATTATTGAGAAAGAAGGGACTTATACAGAAAATGATGATGGTGAAAAATCTGAAATAGCCTGCTGGTCCCATCCAATAAGCGAAGTTGTTAATGCATTATTAAAAGCAGGAATTCAAATTATATTGTTCAATGAATATTCTTACAGTCCATACAATTGCTTTGAAGGTATGATAGAACGAGAAAAAGGTAAATTTTATTTAACTCACAAAGGGGAAGATATTCCATTACTATATACAATTAAAGGAATTAAAAACTAGCGTTTCTTTTACATTATTAAATCAACACAATTTAATAAAGATTACTATTCAAGTTAATCCCTCAAATTAGTTCTCTCAAGTAACAAAAATCAAATCTTATAATCGGATAAAAATCTTTTTGTAATATAGGATATAAAAGTATTTTTGAATATTTTCTACAGTCTAAAAATTCAGGAAATATTATGTACAGATCTATAGTTATGGTAAAACAAGTCCCCGATACAGCAAATATTTCGGGTAAAGTAATGAAGGAAGATGGAACCGTTAATAGAGCTAAACTCCCTGCTATTTTTAATCATGAAGATAAAGAAGCTTTAGAAATGGCATTGCAGGTTAAGGAAAAGTTTGGCGGAACTGTAAGCGTAATTACAATGGGTCCTCCTCGTGCATCCGATATGCTGAAAGAATGCTTATATATGGGGGCAGATAATGCTTATTTAATAAGCGATAGAAAATTTGCCGGTTCTGATACCCTAGCAACTTCTTATGTACTTAGTGAAGCAATAAAATCTTTAGGTGAATTTGATTTTGTTTTTGCCGGAAGACAAGCAATTGACGGAGATACTGCTCAAGTTGGTCCGCAGACTGCAGAAAAACTTGGTCTCCCTCAAATTACTTATGCAGAAGAAATTTTGGAATTGAAAGATAAAACAGTTCGAATTCGCAGAGCAATTGATGGTGGATTTGAAATTCTTGAAGGAAAACTACCTCTTCTTATTACTGTGGTTAAAGGGGCAAACCAGCCTCGTCCTTTCAGTTCTAAAAGAGTAATGATTTATAAAAATGCAAAGACTTTGCTCGATCTTCAAAAATTGTGTGATGAAAATTCTCTCCTTTACCTTGATGAATTACTCTTTGAGTACAAGAATAAAAATATGTATATCTCAACAATTACCGCAGATGATCTTAAAGAACTTGATACTTCAAGACTCGGGTTACATGGTTCCCCAACAAAAGTTCATAAAGTTGAGTCTGTTGTTCTTAGCGGCGGCGAGTTTTCAAAGATTGATCCCAGCCGTGATGGGATATCTAAATTAATAGATGAATTATTGAATGATCATATATTGGGATAATGTTTATGAAAAATCTCTCAAAAGAAGTTTGGGTATTTATTGAACAGCATAGCGGAAAACCTGCAGATGTTAGTCTTGAGCTTTTAAGCAAAGGAAGAAAACTAGCTGATAATTTAAATGGAGTAGTTAAAGCTATTGTTATTGGTCATAACGTTAAATCAATTGCTGAACTTACTTTTAAATATGGAACAGATGAAGCCATTGTTGTTGATCATCCTGCTCTTGAAAAATATAGAGCAATACCATACAGTTCGGTGCTTAATAAATTAGTGAAAGAGCATCAGCCTCGTATTGTTCTTTTTGGTGCTACGGTTGTTGGGAGAGGTCTGGCTCCAAGAGTTGCTTCAAATACATTAAGTGGTTTAACTGCCGATTGTACCGATCTGCAGATCTCAGACGTTACATACTTAAAAGAAGATTATAAAGAATTATTATTGCAGATTCGACCTGCTTTTGGCGGAAATATTATCGCCACAATTATTACACCTGATAACCCTGTACAGATGGCTACTGTTCGAGAAGGTGTAATGGAAATGCACGAAGTTGAAAATCCAAATCCAATTAAAATTACTGAAGTCGCTTATGAAGCGGGACCATTAGATGAAGTAATACAAATTATTGAACAGCATCATGAAGAGAAAAAGGTAAACTTAAAAGCTTCCCCAATAATAGTTGCGGGGGGATACGGATTAGGAAGTAAGGAAAGCTTTCAGCTTGTTCATGATTTGGCAAAGGCTGTCGGCGGTGAAGTTGCCGGAAGCCGCGCTGCTGTTGATGCCGGTTTTATTGATAGAGACAGACAGATTGGTCAAACTGGTGTTACTGTTAGACCAAAACTTATTTTTTCTGTTGGAATTTCAGGAGCAATTCAACATAGAGCCGGAATGCAGGATGCTAATAAAATTATTGCAATTAACAGCGATCCTGATGCACCAATTTTTTCTGTTGCTCATTACGGTATAGTTGGAAAAGCTGAAGAAGTTATACCAATGTTTATCGACACACTTAAACATAAACTTAAGTAGAGGATGCGATGCCGAATTTTTTCACTGAAAACTCAGATATTCAATTTCACTTTAATAGAATAGATATTAAAGAGGTTGTAGATATTGCGGAAGATAATTATGAACAAGCTAAAGAATTCAATTTTGCCCCTCATAATTATGAAGATGCTAAGGAAAATTATTATAAAGTCCTGGAAATAATTGGTGATATTTCAGGAAATTATATCAATGAAA
>JAVEUY010000394.1:0-3046 GCA_034005315.1 Ignavibacteriaceae bacterium
TATAGTGGCAAAGATATCTCCCGCCATAAAAGCACTAAGACTCTAAACAGGATAAAAAAATATGAAACGAATTATTTTAGCTACTTCAAACAAAGGCAAACTAAATGATGTTAAAGAAATCTTTAAGGAATTAGATTTAGAGATTTTATCCTTTCTGGATTTTAATGATCATCCGGAAATAGAAGAAAACGGAAATACATTTTTAGAAAATGCAGCAATAAAAACGTATGCTGCGTTTGAGAAATATAAAATTCCTTGCATCGGAGATGACTCAGGATTAGAAGCATTTCAATTAAATGGTGAACCGGGAATCTATTCTGCAAGATATGCAGGCAAAGATGCTGATGATAAAAAAAATAACTTGTTGTTGATAAAAAAACTCTCTAAACTTCCTGAGCCGCATCCGGGCAGATTTGTTTGTGCTGCTGCTTATTATGATGGTAAAGAACTCAAAACTGCAATCGGAGAAATCAGAGGAAGAATTATTTCAACTCCACGAGGCAAAAACGGATTTGGTTATGACCCGCTGTTTGTTCCAGATGGATATGAAATAACTACTGCTGAAATGCCGCACGAAGAAAAAAATAAAATTAGTCATCGTTATATGGCATTTAGTAAACTAAAGGTTTTTCTATGAAAAAGATATCAGCATTCTGTATAATACTTTTATTATTTTCATACTCTTGTAAAGATTCAGTTAATGAACCACAAAGTAATTCAACTGATTTTTTTCCCAGTTCTGATGGAAATTATTATGAATATAGTGTTTCAGTATCAGATACTAACGGGTCTATGATTCAATCAGGCAGCAGGAAATCTTACTATACCGGTGATACAATAATTTTTAATATAAAACATCAAATCAAAGTGGATACATTTCAGATAGGAAATCTTCAAACCATAAAACATTCCTATTTTGTAAAAGAACCATTTGGTGTCTTTAATTTTGTTGATATTGAAACGAATGGTTTTAAATCTCTTTTACCGGATTCCCTGCGTGGTAGTTTTTCAATTCCGCTCCAATATCCATTTGTTACTAATTCATTAGAAGTAAACGAAACCTGGCATTTAATTGAAGCATGGGCAGGTATTCCCGAATTTCAATTATTTAATGTTGAAGCCGAAGTTGTTTCATTGGATACACTTTTTATACAAGAGCAAAGTATAACCAGATTTACTGAAGCTTACAATGTGAAATATAAAGCAAGATTATCAACCGGTATGAATGAACCTCCAAAATTATTGGAAGCCCACGGATGGTTTGCAAAAGGAATCGGACCTGTTAAATGGGAAGGTAATTCCGGGTTAATTAATTTCTTTGCAGGAGATGAAATTTATCCGCATAATACAATTGTCTTAGAGGAAGTTAAATTTTACAGAATAAGATGATTACTTGGTTGCAATTACAACCTCAACTGTTCCGAAAGTAAAATTATATTTTTGAATCTCACTAAACCCTGAGTTTATTAAAAGCTTTTCAAGATTTATCTTTTCATCAAACTCTTCAACTGAATCAGGTAAATAAGTATAAGCTGTTTTATTGCCGGAAATAATTCCTCCTAAGAAGGGAAGTATTTTCTTAAAGTAAAATTTATAAATGGTTTTTAAAATTTTATTTGAGGGCATCCTGAATTCAATTATGGTTGCTTTGCCATTTGGTTTAAGAATACGATAGAACGAATTAAAACCTTCCTGAATGTCATAAAAATTTCTTACTCCAAATGCAACGGTTATATTTGTTACTGTTTCATCTTTAAATGGAATATTCTCTGCAACCATCTGAACTAAATGACCTTTAATCCAATCAGATTTTTTCTCAAACAGTTTTAACATATTATTAGAAAAATCAGCACCGTAGATTTTTTGCACGCTAAGTTTTTTAGCTTCGATTGCAACATCACCTGTTCCGCAGGCAACATCAAGCAAAATTGAATCTGAGTTTAATCCGGTAAGTTTAAGAGTTTTTTTTCTCCAGTAAATATCAAGACCAAAGCTTAAGAAATGATTAAGAAAATCATATCTGCCCGCAATGTTATCAAACATATTTTTTACTTGTGTTTTTTTATCACTCATATCAACTAATGTTTTTCATATTCAAAATTATCTTCCCCGATTATTCTTCGCCACCAGTTAAAAAATATTTTACCGCTCCACATAGAAATAACTGCAAAAACTAATCCGCCGATTAAATCAATTACATAATGATACCACAAATAAACTGTAGCAAAAATCAATAAGGTTCCTACGGGAATAAAAAAATATCTGCTTCGGCTTTTTAGTTTAACCGATAAATACATTACAATAAGAGTTATCATTGTATGTCCGCTTGGAAATACATCTCGTTGAACAACTTCAGCAGGATTAGGTGTTCCAAATGGAATTCCTTCACCGGTGTTAGTCATTTCTCTTAAGTAATTTGTTACGTATAAACCAGGCAGCACTTCGTTGATAGAATTAAAATCATGAAGTGTAAATCTTGGACCAATGCCCGGTAAAGCAAAGTATCCTAAGTATGAAAGAAAAAATCCATATATAACAGAAAACAAAGCAAAATCTAATGCAACAAATCTGTCTTTTTTAAGAAGAGATAATCCAAGAATAATCGGAAGCAGATAAAACATTCCGTAAACGATTTGAAGAATCTCAGTTAATAACGGAAAAGAAATTTGATAAAGCAGATGAGTCGGATCGGTTCCGAACATCCATCTGTCTGCCGCAATAAACCAGCTATCATAATCATGAACACGAATTGGTTTAACCATATAAAACAGTTGCTTGAATGTAAGAAGTATTAAAGGAGCAATGTACCAGTAATGAACAATTCTCCAGAATTTCTTTTGGGTTATTGCTTCAAGATATGAAATAGCAAACGCAATACTGATAACTAAGAGATTAATGAAAATCCAGTTTAACGAATTTTCAATTCGCTGATTAAAAATTATATGAAGAGTTATCAGAAACAATGAAAAGCCGATAACTACAACATCAAAAGCTTTAAGGGATTTTATTAAGGATTTTATTTTATCCATCAATCAGTTTAACATCA
>JAVEUY010000028.1:0-14047 GCA_034005315.1 Ignavibacteriaceae bacterium
ATAAGGTGAAAAAACCAGCAGAAGTTCTATATTCTTTTCAAATGCTTTTTCAACAAGTTGTTTTTTATTAAGTCTGTAAGATTCTTTGATTAATCTTTTTACCCTGTTTCTCCAAACTGCCTTTCCGTTTTTTTTTGAAATTTTGGCGGCAATTTTAACTCCATTATACTCTCCGTTTTTATTAACATAAAAATGAAGTTTTAGTAATAAATCTGAGCTAAAAATAATTTTTCTGGAAGCATATACCTTATCAAAATTCTTTTTCTTTTTAACCCTTTCATTACGGTTTAAAGAAAAATTCTTCAAGGTTTTTATTTCTCATCACTAACTGTAAGTTTTTTTCTGCCTTTAGCTCGTCTGCTGGCTAAAACTTTTCTGCCGTTTTTAGTTTTCATTCTTTCTCTAAAGCCATGCTTATTTTTTCTTTTTCTGTTGCTTGGCTGAAATGTGCGTTTCATTATCTACTCCTATTCTACATAAAGTCTGCAAAAATATAGATAGATTCATAGTTTTACAACATTTTGAAGATTTATATAATATTAATTGTGACTTATATTTTGTAACGATAGATAATTATTAAGCTCTGGTTTTCTATATCTTTAACAGAAACTTCTGAATTATCTTATTAAGTTCATTCATTTTAACGATGCTGCACTGCTTAGGAATTAAAAATTTGAGATTCTAAATAAAATTCAGATTGGTTCTCTTAACTATTAAATATTAAAATAATTGCTCAGAAGTTTTTAGTAAACAAAAAATATTTTTTTTAGTGAAAAATTTTTTGCCCATAAACTTGCTGATAGATAAATTTGTGTCTATCTTTTACAGTAATTGCTTAAACAATTTGATCGTTTATAACATGTTGATATCTTAATGGTGTGAAAATGTTTCACAACCAAAGCAGATGTTTTTTTGATGTAAAATTTACCGCTATTTGTTGAAGAACATTAAAATAATTTTTGCAATTGCTTATAAAACAGTGTGTTAGCTTATTTTTAATGATGTTGATAACTTGTTAATTGCTTAAAAATTTAGGCTTTACTGTCTTTTAATTAACCATTTATTTGAACTTTTAACCAATGCCCCTGTTGTGAATAACTCAAAATTTGTAAATCTGGAATTGATACAAAAGTCAGAAAGCCTGGATGCTAATTCAGTTTGGAAAAAATGTTTAACAATCATTAAAGAAAACGTTACTTTAATGACTTACAACACCTGGTTTTTACCTATCAGACCTGTTAGCCTTGATCATAATACACTTAAAGTACAGCTTCCAAATCCATTTTTTTGGGAATGGATTGATGAACATTTCAGTACCATTGTTAAAAAAACTATTAGTGATGTTTTAGGACCAAACGGTAAACTTTCATATATAATTGCTGAGGAGAAAGAAACTCTACAGGAAGAACTTTTTAATTCACCGGCTGCTACAAATACTATTACTTCTGTAAGCGCTAAAACTGTTGAAACTAAAAAGCCATCTCATGAAACAAACTTAAATCCTCGTTACAAATTTGAGAATTTTATAAAGGGCGAAGGTAATCAGCTTGCAAGAGCTGCAGCCGGAGCAATTAGTGATAATCCGGGCGGAACTTCTTTTAATCCTTTCTTTGTTTATGGCGGTGTGGGTTTAGGCAAAACTCATCTTATACAGTCAATTGGAAATAGTATTGTAGAAAAGTTTCCTGAAAAAAAAGTTATTTATCTATCTACTGATTCTTTTACTGTAGAATTTGTTGAAGCTATTCAATCTAACCGCGTTAATGAGTTCTCAGGTTTTTACAGAAATATGGATGTGCTGATAATTGATGACATTCAATTTTTAACCGGCAAAGAAAAAACACAGGATTTATTCTTTCATATATTTAACACACTGCATCAATCAAGAAAACAAATTATTTTATCCAGCGATAAACCGCCAAAAGAATTAAAGGGGCTGGATGAAAGACTGATCTCAAGATTTCAATGGGGTTTATCTGCAGATATTCAGCCGCCTGAATTAGAAATGCGTATTGCAATTCTTAAAAACAAAGCCGAAGATTATGGAATGATGATCTCTACAGAAATATTAGAATATCTGGCTAATAATATAACATCTAACATAAGAGAGCTTGAAGGCTCACTAATAAAACTTCTGGCAAACGCTTCTTTAAACTCTAAGGAAATTACGCTTGACCTTGCTAAAAGAACTGTTAAAGAAATTGCAACCGACAGAAAAATAAATATTACAATTGATGATATAAGCAAAATAATCTGCACACAGCTTAATATTCCTGAAAATAAGATAAGAGAAAAAACCCGCAAAAAAGAAATTGTTCTTGCCAGGCAGCTTGCAATGTATTTTGCTAAGGAATTAACAAAGAGCTCATTAAAAACTATCGGGCTTCATTTTGGAGGAAGAGATCACTCAACTGTAATACATGCCTGTAATAATGTTGAACAAATGCGTAATTCTGATGTATCAATGCGTGATTTAATCGATAGTATCAGAAATAAGCTAGAGCTTAATTATTCCTGAAATTTTTACCTGCCGTATTTTGAACTCTTTTAAGAGTCTTTGTTTTTTTTATCAATTCAAACTTTTTACGATGTTAACAATATGTTTATTGGTGGTATATAATTTGTTAATTTTATTGTGATTTTAAAGAATCAGTTAATTATTATAAGTTATTAACAATTTATTATATCTCATTTGTTAATAAGATATAATTATCTGAAGCAGTAAATAAAATAATTAAGGTGTTTTCACATATTAACATTGTTATTATAATTATTAATAAAATAAATTAATTCAAATAATTATAATTAGTGTGTTGATGTATTTGTAAATACAATTGTTTAATTTCTAAATAAAGAAATTTATAAATAAGCAAATTATAAAAAGTCAGAGGCTTTTATGAAAAAACAAACAGTTATTCTTTTATCAATAATAGTTCTTTCTGTTTTAAGCTTTACAAGCTGTGAACCATTTGTGGTAAACAAAATTACAGTTAGAAATCTTGCTGCAGCAGAAGTTCAATTTAGTTTACGGGCTAAAACTTATTCAGTACAAAGCGGCGAGACACTGATTCTGGATGATTTTAAAAAAGGAAGTTTTCAGTATTATTCCACTTTTTCAGTTCCGGCAGGAGTAACAGGTGTTGAAACAGAAGGTGACTTTGAAGGTGAAGTTATTTTAAATGCAGGGACAGAAGTTTTATTTCTTTATCAAAGTAACATAGTGGATAATAAATATTCCATTTCTATTTATAAAATGTCCTCAGATGATATAAACCGCCCCGATCCTTTTGCCAGTGGTGATTAAAACATAGTGGTTTACAAAAGTAATTAAAGAGCTGATAAGTAATTTTTCAGCTCTTTCCATTTCCCCCAAAAAAATATATCATTTCTAACTTACTTTATGTCTTAATTTTATTGAGATTAGGCTCTGATTTTAGTATTTTCGTATGCTTTAAAAGGAGATTTAATCATGGATTTTAAGATAAACAGCAAGGTTTTAGAAAAACTATTATCAAAAGTTATTCCTGCAGTTCCATCGCGTACCCCGATGTCCGTTCTGGAAAATTTTCTGTTTGAAATTAAAGATGGATTGTTAACTGTAAGTGCTACAGATTTGGAAATTGCATTAATATCTTCTATTAATATTACTGCCGAGAAGAATATTAAAATGATTATTTCTGCCAGGCTGCTTTATGATATTATAAGAAATCTTGATGATGCACTGATAAGTTTTACTATTGACTCAAAAGGAAAAGTAAAAATTAATACCGACAAAGGTGTTTATAATCTAAGTTATTCTCCTTCAGAAGATTATCCGGAGATTCCATCAGTATCAAAAGAGAAAGAAGTTCTGATTAATGGAACTGATTTGAAAAAAGCATTAGATCAAACATCTTTTGCAATGAGTAAGGAAGATATGCGCCCCCCGATGACAGGAACACTTTTAGAATTTTCACCTGAGGGATTAAAATTTGTTACTACTGACGGACACAGACTTGTTAAATTTATTAATCAATTGATTGTAACTGAAACTCAGGAGCAATATATAATTCCTGAAAGAGCAATATCTGTTTTGCTTAAGTCATTGAGCGATCAGGATGTTAAGATTTATTTAAGTAAAACTTATGCTTCTTTTCATATAAATGAATCAGAATTTATTACAAGATTGATAGGAGAAAAATATCCTGCATATAACAGTGTTATTCCGCTTGAAAACGAAAACATACTTACTGTAAACCGTTCTGAGTTATTATCGACTATAAGAAGAATGATTCTTTTCTCAAGTTCAAATCCAAAACAGGTTAAATTTAGTATTAAAGATAATTCACTCGATGTTTCATCTGAAGATAATGATCATGGTTCTGATGCAATTGAAAGTATTGCCTGTGATTATAAAGGTGATTTAATGGAAATCGGATTTAACACAAACTATGTTAACGATATTCTATCTCATCTTGAAGGCGAGCAGGTTACATTTAAATTGCATTCACCTACAAAAGCAGGAATTATTGAACCTGTTCAAAAACAGGAAAACGAGGATGTGATGATGTTGTTAATGCCAGTACGAATTAATAATTAAAATGATTTTGAGCGGAATATCTTTAAGAAATTTTAGATCTCATAAAAATGCAACCCTGAAATTTTCTGAAAATTTAAACTATATTGTTGGCGGTAATGGAGAAGGCAAAACAACAGTTTTAGAAGCTGCTTATTATTTATGTACTACAAAAAGTTTTAATTCAAAAGATTCCGAAGCAGTAAATTTTGATGAGCAGGAATTTGAAATATATGGTAAATTTAAAGACTTAACAGAGGATAATATTAGAATATATTTTTCTTTATCAGATAACCGCAAACACTATTTTCAAAACGATAAATTGATCTCGAGAAATTCACAAATAATAGGAAAATATCCGGTAGTTATTCTTTCACCGGCAGACCACCAAATAACCCAGGGTTCTCCATCAGAAAGAAGAAAGTTTATTGATTCAATAATTTCACAGGCAAGCTCTGTTTATTTAGAAACGTTATTGGATTATAATAAGATTATAAAACAGCGGTCTGCTGTTCTTGCAAGATTAAAAGAAAGTTACGATAAGCAGACACTTTTTGAACTTGATGCATGGACAGAAAAACTTATTGAAAACGGTATTGATTTAATAAATTACAGAAGAAAATTTGTTGATGAGTTTAGCGGCTATATTAAAGAGTCATATTTAAAAATTGTTGATCAAACAGAGCTTCCTGAAATTAAATATAACAGCAATATTTATGGCCAGGGCGATGATATAAATAATTTCAGGAAATTATTAGCCGAGAGAAAAGAAGAAGAGATAAGAAGAACAACTAATCTTGCAGGACCACACAAAGATGATTATGTTTTTAGTATAAACGGAATAGACCTTAAAACATACGGCTCACAAGGGCAGCATAAAACATTTCAATCATCTCTTCGCTTTGCCGAATTTTTTTATTTAAAAAGTTTAACCGGCAAAAAACCAATTTTTCTGCTGGATGATGTTTTTGGAGAGTTAGATGCATACAGAGCGGGCAAAATTAGCAAGTATCTTAAGCAGGTTGGACAGGCTTTTATTACAGTAACCGATTTTGCAGATTTTTCTTTTCTGTCTAAAGAAGAAAAAGATTTAATTATCAAAATAGATAACGGGAATATTTCCTATGCCTGACGGCTTTAAAAGTTTAAAGGATATTTTTAATACTGATCCCGGACTAAAGAAGATTAAATCGATTGTTGATGAAAATGAAGTAGTGAATGATTTTAATAATATTTTTCCCGAATTTAAAAAAGTAGCAAAAGCAGTTAAAGTCCAAAACACAATACTTACACTTAAAGTTGAAAATGCTGCCTGGCGCAGCGAACTTAAGTTTAAAGAGAGTTTAATTATTGAAAAAATTAATAATTTTTATCAGGGAAAAAGAATTAATAAAATAAAATTTTCAGCAAGATAATTATTTTAGGAATCTAAAGGACACTAAGTATTTATGGCAAAAGCACAAAACAATACAAATGATTACAATGCAAAGAGCATAAACGTATTAAAAGGGTTGGAAGCTGTCCGCAAGCGGCCTGCTATGTATATAGGTGACGTAAGTTCAAGGGGCTTGCACCATCTTATTAACGAAGTTGTTGATAATAGTATAGACGAAGCTTTGGCAGGATTTAATGACAGAGTAATTGTAACATTAAAAAAAGATGGAATCGTATCTGTAGAAGATAAAGGAAGAGGAATTCCGGTTGATATACACCCAATTGAAAAACGTTCTGCGCTTGAGGTTGTAATGACCGTGCTTCATGCCGGCGGAAAATTTGATAAGGAATCATATAAAGTTTCCGGCGGTTTACACGGAGTCGGAGTTTCTGTTGTAAATGCACTTTCGGAATGGATGACAGCCGAGGTTAGAAGAGATAATAAAATATACTATCAGAAATATCAGCGCGGCATTCCGGTTGAAAAAGTAAAACAAACCGGCACATATAAAGGAGATTCAACAGGAACTATTATAACATTCAAACCCGATACTGAAATTTTCAAGACAACAAAGTTTAATTTTGAAACGGTTGCCGAAAGAATGCGCGAACTTGCTTATCTGAATAAAAATGTTACTATGATATTAAATGATGAAATTGAAGGGCAGGAAGAATCGTATAGATTTAAAGGCGGCTTAATAGATTTTGTAAAATATCTTGATGAACACCGAACAGCGATGCACAAGCCAATTTATATCGAAGGAGAAAAAGAAAATACTCCGGTTGAAATTGCTTTTGAATACAGTGATTCCTACGCCGAAAATATTCACACTTATGTTAATAACATAAATACTATAGAAGGCGGAACACATCTGGTTGGATTCAGAACAGCGCTTACAAGAACCTTTAATAACTATGCAAACAAAAACGGACTGATCAAAGAAAACAGTAAAATAACTTTAAGCGGAGATGATTTTAAAGAAGGACTTACTGCAGTAATTTCAGTTAAAGTTCTGGAACCGCAATTTGAAGGACAAACAAAAACAAAGCTTGGCAACAGCGAAGTAAAATCGATTGTTGAAACAATAGTAGGAGAAAAATTATCAGAATTTCTTGAAGAAAATCCCTCTGTTGGTAAAAAGGTTATTGAAAAATGTATGCGCGCTGCAGAAGCCAGAGAAGCAGCAAGAAAAGCGCGTGATCTTGTAAGAAGGAAAAATGCTTTAGACTCAATGCATTTACCAGGTAAACTTGCCGATTGTTCTATTAACGATCCGGAACATTGTGAAATATACATTGTGGAAGGTGATTCTGCCGGCGGATCTGCAAAACAGGGAAGAGACAGAAGATTCCAGGCAATCTTACCAATTAAAGGAAAGATACTTAACGTTGAAAAAGCTAAGCTTAATAAAATATTGGAAAACCATGAAATTCAGGCGATGATTGCTGCAATAGGCGCCGGAATTGGTGATGAATTTAATCCTGAAAAATCCCGTTACGGAAAAATTATTTTAATGACAGATGCTGATGTAGATGGTAGCCATATCAGAACTTTGTTGCTAACTTTTTTCTACAGACATATGAAAGACCTTATCACTACAGGAAAAATTTATATTGCACAACCGCCGCTTTACAAGATTAAAAAAGGCAAAGAAGAGCAATATGCGTTTGATGATGATGAAAGAGATAAAATATTAAAACAATATAAAAAAGATATTAAAGCAAAGTCAGGAAACGGAGCAGATGAAGAAACTGATGAAGAAGGACAGCCAAAAGGAGTTGTTATATCAAGATACAAAGGATTGGGAGAAATGAATCCCGAACAGCTTTGGTCAACAACAATGAATCCCGAAACAAGAACAGTGCTGCAGGTAAGCGTTGACAGCGCCGCTGCTGCAGATAAAATTTTTGAAACATTAATGGGCGATGCCGTTGAACCAAGAAGAGATTTTATCGAACGGCATGCTAAGTATGCTAAACTGGACGTTTAATTTAAAAGATTTTTCAAGTAAAAAATAAAAATTTATGACTACAATTTTTGAAAAGATTTTACCGAGAACATTAGAAGATGAAATGAAATCATCTTACATTGATTATGCTATGAGCGTTATAGTTGCCCGCGCACTGCCGGATGTAAGGGATGGATTAAAACCCGTTCACAGAAGAGTATTATTCGGGATGCACGAATTAGGCTTACCGCACAACAGACCGTATAAAAAATCAGCAAGGATAGTGGGAGAAGTGCTCGGTAAATATCACCCGCACGGAGATAGTGCCGTTTATGATACAATGGTAAGAATGGCACAAGAGTGGTCTTTGCGATATCCAATGGTAGATGGACAGGGAAACTTTGGATCCGTTGACGGCGACTCACCCGCAGCTATGCGTTACACAGAAGCAAGGCTTGCAAGAATAGCTGACGAAATGCTCCGTGATCTTGATAAAAACACAGTTGATTTTGTTTCAAACTTTGATGAATCTCTGCAAGAGCCAACTGTTATGCCCTCGTATCTCCCGAATCTTTTAATAAACGGCACAAGCGGAATTGCTGTGGGAATGGCAACAAATATTCCGTCTCATAACATTAGCGAAGTAATTGACGGCTGTGTTGCATTAATTGAAAATCCAAAAGCATCTTCTGCCGATTTAATGAAAATTATTAAAGCACCGGACTTTCCTACCGGAGGAATTATTTATGGATACGAAGGTGTTAAAGATGCATATCTGACAGGAAGAGGAAGAGTTGTTATTCGTGCAAAAGCAAATGTTGAAATGCTTAAGAATGACAGAGAGAATATAGTTATTACAGAAATTCCTTATCAGGTTAATAAAGCAACACTGATTGAAAAAATAGCTGATCTTGTAAGGGAAGGAAAGATAAGTGATATTTCTAATATAAGAGATGAATCTGACCGTGACGGAATGCGTATCGTTGTTGAACTAAAGCGAGACGCACAGCCTGCAGTTGTTCTGAATCAGTTATTTAAACACACACAGATGCAGGTTACATTTGGTGTAATTATGCTTGCCCTTGTTAATGGCGTTCCGAAAGTATTAACACTTCAGGAAATGATTAAGCACTTTCTTGATCATAGAATGGATGTGCTTATCCGCAGAACTAAATATGAGCTGGATGCTGCAGAAAAACGCGCCCATATTTTAGAGGGCTACATTATTGCGCTTGATAATATTGATGAAGTAATTGAAACAATTAAAAAATCCAAAGATGTAGAAACCGCTAAAACTAACCTGATGAAAAAATTCAAGTTGAGCGAAATTCAGGCTAAAGCAATCCTGGATATGAGGCTGCAGCGGTTAACAGGATTAGAGCGCAAAAAGATTGAAGATGAATACAAGGAAACAATTAAGCTTATTGAAAAGCTAAGAGGAATTTTAGAAAACGAAAGAACAAGAAAGAAAATTATTAAAGATGAACTTCTTGCCCTTAAAGAAAAATATGGAGATGAACGCAGAACAGAAATTATAAAAGACTATAAAGAATTTTCTTTAGAGGATATCATTGCCGAAGAAGATGTTGTTGTAACAATATCTCACGGCGGATTTATAAAACGATTTCCTGTCAGCGGATACAGAAGACAAGGACGCGGAGGCAAAGGTGTAACCGGCGCAGGAACAAAAGAAGATGATTTTATTGAACACATGTTTGTTGCTTCAACACATCAGTATATCTTATTCTTTACCGACAAAGGAAGATGCTACTGGTTAAAGGTTCATGAAATTCCCGAAGGCGGCAGAACTGCGAAAGGAAGATCAATTGTAAATCTTCTTGATAAAGATAAAGATGATAATATTACTGCGTTTGTTGCTGTTAAGGAGTTCCGCGAAGACCAGTTTCTGATTATGGCAACAGAAAAAGGAACCATTAAAAAAACAGTTCTTTCAGCGTATGGAAACGTTCGCAAGGGCGGGATTAATGCGATCAATCTTGTTGCCGGCGATAAACTTATTGAAGTTAAAATGACAGACGGAAAGAACGATATTGTTATCGGAACAAGAAATGGTTTTGCAATCCGCTTTAACGAAAAAGATGTTCGTGATATGGGAAGAACAGCAACAGGAGTTCGCGGAGTAAGACTTGGTAAAGGCGATCATGTCGTCGGACTGCTTGTAATCAGAAACGACCAGACTACGGTACTTGTTGTTACTGAAAAAGGTTACGGTAAAAGATCTGATATAAATGATTATCGTATTACCAAGCGCGGCGGCAAAGGTGTTATCACAGTTAAGACAACAGATAAAGTCGGAAAGATGATTGCAATGATGGAAGTTGTTGATCGTGATGAGCTGGTAATTATATCTACACAGGGAATGGTGATAAGACAGAGCGTTAAAGACCTGCGTGTGATGGGAAGAAATACACAAGGCGTAAGAGTTATCCGTCTTAACGAGGGAGATTCAATTGCCGATATAGCTCGTGTTGTTCCTGATGATGATGAAGGAATAAACGGCAACGGCAACGGCAACGGCAATGGAAAAGATAGCGAACCGTTGTTGAGTTAGTTTTTGCGGATTAAAATTTTTTATAATATTTAAAGAAAACCCGAATAGTTGAGCGCTGCAAAATATAATAATGCAGCGCTTAATTAACTTCCTGCTTTAACCAATCGTATTACATTGTTTTATCAGCTTATTGCTGGTAATGTTTTCCTGCACAAGAAATTAATACTGTTAAATTAAAAAGCACTGAACATTAGCCTAATCAATCGTCCCATTTTGGAGTGATTTTTTAATTATATGAGTTGCATACTTTTTGTATAATTAAAGAGAATAATTTAAATCTTATGTGTTTTTATATGAATAAATTATATACAACCGTTATTCTTTTGCTTACAACCGCTTTAGCTTATTCACAGGGTTCAACCGGGCTTTCAGAGATAAAGAAAGATGATTTAATTAAATATGTCAGAATTCTCTCCTCTCCCGATTTTGACGGACGATTACCCGGAAGCGAAGGCTACAACAAAGCAGCACACTTTGCTGCTGATAAATTTTTTGAGCTTGGCTTAACTCCTGCAGGCGAAGATATGTATTTTCAATACTTTAATATTGAATATAACAGGATTGATTCACCCGCAATATTTAAAACCATAGTTGAGCGGGATACAACTAACTATGAGATTGGAAAAGATTTTGTGCTAAGAGGATTTACCGGCTCAAATAGTTTTAATCTGCCGGTAGTGTTTTGCGGATACGGAATATCCAGACCTGATCTTTTATATGATGATTATGCCGGAATTAATGTTAAAAATAAAATAGTGATGGTATTTAAACAGAATCCTTCCTGGAAAAACGACAATAAAGACTGGGGCACAAATTATCCGCGTGAAAAATCTCTTGTTGCAAGAAAAAACGGAGCAAAAGGTATTTTATTCGTATCACTTCCTAACGATATTAAACCTCAGCCGCTGATTTCAAGCGTATTACATGGAGATGGTGTGCAGCCGGAAGATTTCCCGCAGCTTCAAATCTCTTTTAATGCAGCAAATGAATTATTGAAATTGACTGGTCTTACAATAAGTGATTGCCAAACGAAAATTGATGAAAAGAAAAAACCCATATCGATGAATCTGGCAACAAGAGCAATTGTTGAAGTAAAAGCAAAGTATGAAAAATATGCACGCACAATGAATGTTGCCGCATTGCTTGAAGGAACAGATCCTGAATTAAAAAATGAATTTGTTATTATCGGCGCACACCTGGATCATGTTGGCTCGCAGGCAGGTTTGTTATTCCCGGGTGCAAACGATAATGCATCAGGCTCTGCGGCAGTTTTAGAAATTGCTGAAGCATATGTTAAAGGCGGAGTTGAACCAAAGCGCTCTGTTTTGTTTGTGTTATTTGCCGGCGAAGAGCAGGGATTAAACGGCTCAAAATATTTTGTAGATAATTGGAAATACGGCTACAACAAGATAACTGCTATGATAAACATAGACTGCGTTGGCTACGGAGACAGCATTCAGGTTGGTAATGGCAAAAGCGCACCGAACCTTTGGAACATTGCAAAACAAATAGATGAGACAAGTTTTAACTCAATGGTAACAAGAACCTGGAGCGGCGGCGGTGCAGATGCAACACCATTTTACGAAAGAGAAATCCCCTGTTTGTATTTTGTAACAACAAACAGTTATGATCATCTTCATCTACCAACAGATGAATACAGCACATTAAACCCGGTTTTGTTTGAAAAGATTGTAAGGCTTGCACATCTTACTGCGCTTGAAGCTGCAAATGGAAATTATGTAAGAGAAATAGTATTTAAATAATAGCTTTTTTATTCGTGCATTTGCGGAGCCAACCAAAAAATTAGTCACGAAATTGCGAATTGCCAGTATGCTTCTGAGAACATTGGGTTTTCAAAATTATTCATATCTTCAAATCATATTTTTTTATAATAATTATCTACAAAAGTTAAAGTTATGGAATTAGGAATAGGAATGTTTGGTGATTTGACATTCAATCAGCAAACAAAGCAATATCAAAGCACTGCTCATAGACATAAAGAGATTATTGAGGAAATTAAACTTGCAGATGAACTGGGAATAGATGTCTTTGCGATGGGCGAACATCACCGCGAAGATTATTCAGTATCTGCACCTGAAATTATGTTAGCTGCGCTTTCTTCTGTTACCAAAAATATTAAACTCTCAAGCGGAGTTAATGTTATAAGCTCAACAGATCCTGTTAAACTATATCAGGATTTTTCTATGATTGATTTGATGTCAGACGGCAGAGCAGAAATAATGGCTGGACGCGGCAGCTTTATAGAATCTTTTCCTTTGTTTGGATATAACCTGGATGATTACAACGATTTATTCACAGAAAAATTAGAATTGCTGCTTGAATTAAGAAAGAATAAAAAAATAAATTGGAAAGGTCAATTCCGTCCGCCGATAGTTAATCAAACGGTTTATCCTTTGCCCGAAAGAGAGATTCCTGTCTGGATTGCTGTCGGCGGAACTCCGACATCAGTAGTGCGTGCAGCAAGACTTGGTTTGCCGATTATCTTTGCTATCATTGGCGGAACGCCAATTCAGTTTAAACCGCTGATTGATTATTATAAAGAGCAATACGTTCAAAGCGGACACGATCCAAAAGAAATGCAGGTTGCTGTTCATTCACATACTTTTATTGCCGATTCAAAAGAAGAGGTGCTTAAAGACTACTACTTACAGTATGCTTACTCAATGAATAAAATTGGAAGAGAAAGAGGATGGTCGGAAGCTTATACTCCTGAAAAGTTTAAAGCAGGAATGAGACCCGATGGTGCTCTGTATATGGGAAGCGCAGAAGATGTTACTGAAAAAATTATCAATACAATTGAGATGTTCGGATTAACAAGATACATTGCGCATATTGATGTTGGCGGTCCAGCTCACAAACAAATACTGAAAACGATTGAATTATACGGAACGAAGGTTCTTCCGGCAGTAAAAAAACATTTTAAATAAAAGCATCTATTATTATTTATGCTTACACAGCAACCATCATATTAAATGTAAAACTGCAGGCTCACGAATAAACATCTTAATATAAATTTATGATTTTTTCTTTCTGCGATTTGATTTTATCCATTCGTCAGCAATCTTTATAAGTTTTGCCGATACTTTGCAGTTGCTAAATCCTGAAAATTGGGATGGAACAAACCTCCCTTTCGTATCATTAACAACTTCCAGAGTTGCTTCCTCATCTTTATAAATAACTTTATAAATGTAGCATTGACCTTTCTTAATTTTACCGCTATATGTGTGGGCACAATTGTTTTGTCTTCTTGACCAGGAATCCAACTGAACTTTTGTCGTTAAAGCCTTAACGTATTCATTATCTTCAATCGGGGGTGGTGGAAATTGTTCTAGCTTCTCCCTTTTGGAAATTACTTTTTTATTAAATGAATTTTTTATCCCGTCAAATTCAGTTGTTGTTTTTATTTCGGGAAATTTAACTTTCCATTTTTGGGAAGCCTGATGCATCTCCGAAAGTGCCGATGCCCTGACCAGATAGTGCTGATCTTCTGCTAATTCGGATACAAACAGGTCATTT
>JAVEUY010000395.1:0-3028 GCA_034005315.1 Ignavibacteriaceae bacterium
CTTCCAAAGCATTACTTCACGTTGCTAAACTTATTCATGAAGCTGAAGATGCAAAAAATTGGGGAATTGATTTCGGCAAACCTAAAATTGATATTAACAAACTCAGAGATTTTAAAAATAATGTTGTCAACATGCTTACAGGCGGACTTGGACAAATATCTAAACAAAGAAAAGTTAATTTCATTCAGGGCAGAGCAAGTTTTATTAATTCATCTTTACTAAAGATTGAAAAAGCTGACGGACAGACAATAGAACACTCTTTTGATAAAGCTATTGTAGCAACAGGCTCTGTTATTACTTCAATCCCATCATTAAATATTCAATCAAAAAGATTACTTAACTCAACATCTGCACTTGATCTACCTGAAATTCCAAAATCACTTTTAGTAATTGGCGGCGGATATATCGGGCTTGAGCTCGGCTCTGTTTATCAGGCGTTAGGAACTAAAGTATCTGTGGTTGAAATGATGCCCGGATTATTGCCGGGAGCTGATCGTGATCTTGTTAATTATCTTTCAATGCGGATAAAAAAATCTTTTGCTGAAGTAATGCTTAACAGTAAAGTTCTTGAAATGAAGGAAGTAAAAGATGGAATAAGCGTTAAGATTCAGGATGATAAAGGAAATATTTCAGATAAAGTTTACGATTATGTTTTGATGTCAATCGGGAGAAAGCCAGAAACAAAAGGACTTGGATTAGAAAACACTAAAGTAACTTTAACCGATCGCGGTTGGATAAAAGTTGATAAACAATTAAGGACAACTGACTCTAATATTTTTGCAATAGGTGATATTGCAGGTGAGCCAATGCTTGCACATAAAGCATCACACGAAGGGAGAGTTGCAGTTGAAGTAATTGCAGGACATAAATCATTTTTTGAACCGCTTGCAATTCCTGCTGTTGTATTCACTGATCCAGAAATTGCCTGGGCAGGATTAACTGAAGAACAAGCAAAGAAAGAGGGAGTAAAATACGAAGTTGCTAAATTTCCCTGGGCAGCAAGCGGACGTGCTGTAACTCTGGATAGAAACGACGGTGTTACAAAATTAATTGTTGATCCGGATACTCAAAGAATATTAGGAATGGGAATTTGCGGACCAGGTGCAGGAGAGTTAATTGCTGAAGGAGTTCTTGCAATTGAAATGGGTGCTAATGTTACCGATTTGAAATTGACAATTCATCCGCACCCGACTTTATCAGAAACTATAATGGATGCAGCAGAAGTTTTCTTCGGGCAGAGTTCGCATTTTTACAAACCAAAAAGATGATGTTGTTTAGATAAATAAAAAATATTTACGAACTTTGCATGACCTAATAAAAACTCTTTTCATGCGAATAGCGTAAAGAAAAGAAAATAATCAATCAACCCTTAATTCAATTTCCTGACGCCATTTCATCAGCATATCTTTATTCAGTCCTTGTATTCCGGCTTTTGTAACTCCGTTTGGTGCAGGAACTAATTCATTAAGTTTATCAAATACAAGAAATCTGTCTTCGTTACTTACCAGTTGAAGCAGATGCCAGATAGAAAGAGATTCTTTTTTAGTAGCCAGCGCTAATAGTGTTCCGACAGTTGGATCAGCAGCTCCCGAAAAGTTTTCAAGTAAACTAATTATCTGAGGTGTTGTATCCAGTGGATATGGTATTGAGTATTTTCCTTTCATTACCAGGCAGGCAAAATTTTTCGGTACATAAGAATCAAAATCCTTAACATTTACAACAACCCAGCCGCTTTCAACAAGCAATCTACTCATCTCATCATCACCAACACTTAATTTAAAAGCGCTGCCTTTATACAACTCAGTAAATTTTGCTAAAGGAGTGATAACGGTTAGAACATCGGCTGCATCACCTTCGAACTTCTTAATATGTCCTTTTTCAAGTTTTATCTGATCACCATTTGTCCTGCTAATAGAAGTTGAAGCATCAATAAATAATCTTCCTGTTTTTGGGATTGCAAAAGTGATTGATGAATTCTCATCAGTCTGAATAACTCCATCATCAGGCCAATCACCACTTTTACTGATTACTTTATTATTTAATTTTGGCTGTCCTGTCAGCGATACGACTTCCCATCCTCCGGATGGTGCTGTAATAAACATATAGACAGCTATTATTAAAAGCACAACAATAATACTATACAGAATTTTTCTTATTACACCATAATTAATCTTAAACTCTCTCTTAGGTTTTACAACAACAGGCTCAGGTGCAAATATTTTGATTTCTTCAGGCTCTTCTTGCGGGTTTTCTTTTTTCTCTTTCTCTGCTAATGCAGCAGCAATTTTTTCCTGTTCTTTTTGTTCTCGGATTTTTTCATCCATTATGTAAGAAAATATACCATCTCTAACCTCGGCAGACGGCTGAATTTCGGGTTGTAATTGTGATAGCTTTTCAATTAGTACGCTTTCATCTTTTATCGACGGGATGTTTTCTGTAAGCTTATCAATTGCAATATCTAAATGAGTTTTTACCTGATCTTTTTTTATTCCCATCATATCTGAAATTTCATCCAGGCTGTAACCTTCAACCTTGTTAAGAACAAAAATCATTCTCTCCTGATCAGGAAGTGTTATTATGTATTTATCCAGTTCACATTTTGATTCAAGCTCTTTAAATTCCTGATGATTAACTTTATTCTTTGATTTCTTGTTTCTAAAAGAATCAATTGTCTTATAAACAGTTATTGAATTCAACCATTTAAGCAGGGAGGCATCTGAACGAACAAGATTTATTTTTTTCCATGCTTCTATAAAAGTATCTTTAGTAATTGTTTCAGCTAATGATTTATTAGCAGTTAACCTGAGTGCAAATGCGTATATTTTCGCAAGATTCATCTGAAAGAGCTGCTCAATAGCAGCATTATTTCCAAGTTTTGCACTCTCTATTAAAGATCGTACGAATTTATTATCTGAACTCACAATTTCTCCGATTATATTCTAGACCGTTCTGCAAAATTACTTTAACAAATATTAAATATCTACTTTACAAGCTGACTAAGTTATGAGGCAATTATTTTCTCCAATTC
>JAVEUY010000396.1:0-3003 GCA_034005315.1 Ignavibacteriaceae bacterium
TTAGTTGAAGTTGAATTAAGAGACTTGTTAACAGAATATGAATTCCCTGGTGATGAAATTCCAATCATTAAAGGCTCAGCTCTTCAGGCATTAGAGGCTGGTGCTTCAAATGCAGATCCTAGCGATCCGAGATATAACTGTATCTGGGAGCTTATGGATGCAGTTGATAGTTATATTCCGATTCCTGAAAGAAGTACAGACAAACCTTTCTTGATGCCGGTTGAAGACGTATTTTCTATTACAGGTCGTGGTACAGTAGCTACAGGTAGAGTTGAAAGAGGACAAGTTAAGATTCAGGAAGAAGTTGAATTGATTGGTTTAGGTTTACACAAGAAAACTGTTGTTACCGGTATAGAGATGTTCAGAAAAGAATTAGATTCAGCTTTGGCTGGCGATAATGCAGGTATCTTGTTAAGAGGCGTTGATAAAAATGAAATTGAAAGAGGAATGGTTCTTGCAAAAACAGGATCAATTACTCCTCATACAAAATTTGAAGGAGAAGTTTATATTCTTTCAAAAGATGAAGGTGGAAGACACACCCCATTTTTTAATGGTTACAGACCACAGTTCTATTTCAGAACAACAGATGTAACCGGCGTTGCTTCATTACCCGAAGGTACTGAAATGGTTATGCCAGGAGATAACGTAAGATTATCTATCGAACTTATTGCACCGATTGCTATGGAAGAAAAATTAAGATTCGCGATTCGTGAAGGCGGCAGAACAGTTGGTTCAGGCGTTGTAACAAAAATTATTGCATAAGATTATAGTATTGCTCTGGAAAGGGGAGTTAAAGCTCCCTTTTCTTATCAAATAAATAAAAGGAGTTGATTAAGTGCCCGGTCAGAAAATAAGAATTAAATTGAAATCGTACGATCACATATTGATTGATAAATCTACTGAGAAGATTATTAAAACCGTGAGAAGTACTGGAGCAGTAGTTTCTGGTCCAATACCGCTTCCTACCAAGAAAACAGTATATACTGTTTTGCGTTCTCCTCATGTTGATAAAAAATCAAGAGAGCAGTTTGAAACAAGGGCACATAAAAGAATAATTGATATTCACAACTCAAACAACAAAACCGTAGATTCTTTAAGTAAGCTTGATATTCCTGCGGGTGTTGATATTGAAATTAAGCTTTAATGAATTTTGGAGATAAGATGTCTGGCATAATTGGAAAAAAATTAGGAATGTCTAATATCTTCGGTAATGACGGAGAAATAATTCCTGTAACTATTATTCAAGCTGGCCCTTGTAAAGTAGTTAGTATCAGGACTAAAGAAAAGAATGGCTATGAGGCTTTACAACTGGCTTTTGGTGAAAGGAAAGAAAAGCATACTTCAAAACCATTGGCTGGTCAGTTTAAGAGTAGTGGAGTTGTACCTTCTAAACTTCTGAAAGAATTCAGAAACTTTAATGTTGGTGATTATAAAATTGGCGACCAGTTAGGTGCTGATTTTTTTGTTGAAGGTGAGATGATTAAAGTAAGAGGAAGAAACAAAGGTAAAGGTTTTCAAGGCGTTATGAGACGTCACAACTTTGGCGGAGTTGGCGGTACCTCACATGGTCAAAGTGATAGGTTAAGAGCTCCGGGTTCAATAGGTGCAAGCTCTTACCCATCAAGAGTTTTTAAAGGACAGCGTATGGCTGGCAGAATGGGAAATGAAAATGTAACTATATCAGGTCTTAGAGTAGTTAAAGTATTACCTGAACAAAACCTGATCTTTGTTAAAGGCGCAGTTCCTGGCTCAATAAACAGCATTTTAGAATTGATTAAGAAGTAATTCGGTAAAAAAATGACACTTGATGTTTTTAAAATTGATGGTTCAAAATCAGGCGAAAAAGTTACTCTTGCTGATAACATATTTGCAATAGAACCAAACGATCATTCAATATATCTTTCAGTAAAAGCATATCTTGCAAATCAAAGGCAGGGAACGCACAAAGCTAAAGAGCGTGGTGAAGTTAGAGGTGGTGGAAAAAAACCCTGGAAGCAGAAAGGCCGTGGTGGTGCAAGAGCAGGAACGTCCAGATCTCCTCTCTGGATCGGCGGTGGAACTATTTTTGGTCCGCGCCCAAGAGATTACAGGCAGGATCTTCCTAAGAAGGTTAAAAGATTAGCCCGTAAATCTGCTTTAAGTTATAAAGTTAAAGATGAGCAGTTAGTAGTTGTTGAAGATTTTTCTATTGATACACCAAAGACAAAAGAATTTGTGAAGATATTGAGTGCACTAAAAGTTGAAGGTAAAAAGGTTTTACTGCTTACAGACACAAATAATCTAAATATCTTTAAGTCTGGCAGAAATATTCCAAAAGTTAAAGTTCTAGAAGCATCAAAAGCTTCAACTTATGATTTATTGAATAACCAGATATTGCTTTTGCAAAAAAGTGCTGTCAAAGTAATTGAAAGTACATTTGCTTCAAAAGAAACTGAAGAGGCGGTGAATTAGTATGAGTCAGATTTTAGTTAAACCTCTTATTACCGAAAAGATGACAAATATCAGTGCTGATCAAGCTGGTAAATACGGGTTTTTAGTAAATCCAAAAGCAAATAAAATTGAGATCAAGAAAGCTATTGAGAAGAAGTTTAATGTTCATGTTGTTGATGTTACTACAATGAATTATCCTGGTAAGATGAAATCACAATTTAGAAAAAGAGGAAGGTTTGAAGGGAAAACACCCCGAACTAAAAAAGCTATAGTTACCCTTAAAGAGGGAGAAACTATTGAATTATTTGAGCAAGTATAGTACAGGAAACAGGATTTTATAATGGCAATTAAAATATTAAAACCAACAACCCCGGGAACAAGATTCAGATCAAATTATACATTTGATGAGATTACAAAATCAACTCCTGAAAAATCTTTAACCGTTTCTGTTAAAAAATCCGGTGGAAGAAATAATCATGGACATATGACTACAAGATTTATTGGTGGTGGTCATAAAAGAAGATATAGAGTAATTGATTTTAAACGTAACAAAGCAGGTGTCCCTGCTAAAGT
>JAVEUY010000397.1:0-3000 GCA_034005315.1 Ignavibacteriaceae bacterium
ACACTTGTCATACCGAGCGGAGTCGAGGTATGAAGTCCTTTTATTAAACGGAATAACATTCTTCGGTCCACCTCAGGCGGACTCAAAGTAACAATAGTTTAATGGTATAAATAATACTTTTCAGAAAGCGTTCTGAAATTATCAATATCTTTATTCAAATAGGGAAGTATATCTTCTACCTTTAATCTCTGCATAAAAAGTTCCCGTATTTTATTTGTGCCCAAAACTTTATCAAACATATCAAAGCGACCTTCATTTTCTGCAATTATATTTCTTCCATATAATTCGTTAATTGCCTGAGCAACATAAAACTGTATTGTTATAATATTAACTTTGTCGTAATCAGTAATGTATGTTTCAACTCCGTTTAGCATTTTATCTTTACCGAATCCATAATATGGTTTATAATTAATCGGCCTGAAGATTACACCGTCCAGTTTATAGGAATTCATTTTATCTGCAAGCTCTTCAGATTTAATCCATTCAGTTCCAAAGGTTTGAAATGGTAATGTGTATCCAACTCCTATTGATAAAACTCCTCTTAACTCACCAAGTATTCCCGAAGCTGCATAATAAAATGGAGAATATCTGTGTGGTATGTGCGGCGAAGTTAAAACCCATGGTAATCCTGTCTGTTCAAAATACATATCACGTGTCCAGCCTTCCATTGGAACGACTGTCAAATTACACTTTACTTTATTCTCAAGCATACCTTCACCGTTTAATAATTCTGCAAGCTCACCAACTGTTAATCCGTGAACATAAGGAATAGCAAATTGGCTTACGAAAGAGAAATATCCATCCTCTACAATATTGCCTTCAATTCTGTTTCCGCCAAGCGGATTAGGACGATCAAGGATAACTACTTCCTTATCGTTTTCTGCAGCCGCTTCCATTACTTTTCCCATTGTGCTGATGTATGTATAAGATCTGCTGCCAATATCCTGAATATCAAAAACAATGACATCAACATCCTTTAACATATCAGCATTAGGTTTACGGGTTTTTCCATATAAAGAATAAACCGGAAGTTTTGTTGTTTCATCAATATAAAAATCTACGTGTTCACCGGCAGTATAATTTCCCCGCACACCGTGTTCAGGTCCGTAAAGAGCAGTTAAATTTACTCCATCAGCTTCAAATAAAATATCAACAGTTGATTTAAGATTTCTATCAACACCGGTTGGGTTTGTTACTAATCCAACACGTTTACCTTTTAGAATATCATAATCTCTTTCACGCAAAACTTCAATACCGGTTTTAACTATTATTTTTTGCTCATGTTTATTTAATTCAGATTTTGATTCAACCATTTTTAAAAAAGAACCATCTTCAAAATATTTATAGAGGTCTTTTCCGGGGCAGAGTGTTTCAGCATAATCTTTATGAGTTTTTATATTGCTGATACTGACATTAAATCTTTGTTTTAAAAAAGCAGTTAAGCTGACAAGTGATTTAATTTGTTCAGCGCTTATCTTCTGTTCTTCATAATTTCCAACAACGCAGATTAATACATGACCCGTAACATCATAATCTGTATTTGTATCACCCGGAATATTTACTGGCCGGGCTTCATAAATATTTCCTTTAAGATCAATCATAAAGTGATAAGGATTATCAGCCCACTTTTTTTCTCTTCTGCTCCAGCTTTGAAGATTACGAAGATATTGAATCATATCTTTAACTTCAGCAAAATATTCACCGCCATGATGAATAGTAATTTTATTTATATGATGCTGCGGCACAATTCTGTCAAACGGAACCCAGCCCCAGTCATTTCTTCTGACTACATTTATATCATCCGGATATTCAAGTTCGGAAATATTAACAAGTGTTATTTCCGGAGTGCCTGAACACCCGAATAAAACAAATCCGGTTATAACTATTAACATGGTCAGATAAAATTTCATAATATTTCCGTTATCATTTGGTTAAAAGGATAATTATTGTTTTCGGTAACTAAAAACAATTTTTTAACAGTCTAAATTAACATTAAAGAATTGCTGGTTCAATAAAATATTATTTTAACCCGAAAGTATTTTTCAATATTTTGCATCCGGATTAAGGAAAAATTTTATGATCTTTAACAGACAATTTATTACTACCAACTTTAACGGCTGATTTATGGAGCATTACGGTTTTTGGTCACTACTTCCGCCTTTACTAGCAATCATCTTTGCAATTAAAACCCGTCAGGTATTTGTTTCTTTGTTATTTGGTATCTGGCTTGGCTGGATAATACTTAGCGGAGGCAATTTAATTACAGGCACAACCGCAACAATACAGGCACTTGTGGATGTTTTTGCAGAGGCAGGCAATACAAGAACTATTATGTTTAGCTGTCTTGTCGGAGCTTTAATTGCATTCATTCAAAGATCAGGCGGCGTTGCAGGTTTTGTTAATCTCATTAACAGTCTATTAACATATCTTGAAAATAAAAAAATTGGTAAGAGCCGTAAGATTGTTCAGCTATTAGCATGGGCAACCGGAACTGCAATTTTTGTTGAATCAAGTATTAATACTTTAACAGTTGGAACAGTTTTCAGACCGGTTTTTGACCGACTAAAAATTCCAAGAGAAAAACTTGCTTACATTGGCGATTCCATTTCAGCACCAACCTGTATTCTTATCCCGTTAAATGCATGGGGAGCTTATATAATGGGATTGATTGCTGCTCAGGGATTTAGCAGTCCGCTTACTGTTTTAGTTTATGCGTTTCCTTTAAATTTCTATCCGATGTTTGCAATGGCGATGGTTCTTTTCATTATTCTTTCAGGAAAAGATTTTGGACCTATGAAGAAAGCAGAAGAAAGAGCAATTAAAGAAGGTAAAGTAATTCGGGATGGTGCAGTTCCGCTTATTTCTGCCGATGTTGTTTCTCTGGAGAAGAAAGAAAATGTAAAAGCAAGAGCAATGAATATGATCATTCCGATTGCAGTAATGGTTGGAATGATGCCTTTGATGCTTCTTTATACAGGATGGAGTGAAGTTGAAAATATT
>JAVEUY010000398.1:0-2995 GCA_034005315.1 Ignavibacteriaceae bacterium
GCAGTAGAAATTGATTTGAACCAACCAATGGCTGAAATTTTAGCTGAATTATCAAAATATCCAATTAAAACACGTTTGAAATTAAACGGAACTTTGATTGTGGCTCGTGATATTGCACATGCTAAAATCAAAGAATTGTTAGACGCTGGAAAACCAATGCCAGAATATTTCAAAAACCATCCTGTATATTACGCTGGGCCAGCAAAAACTCCAGACGGAATGCCATCAGGAAGTTTTGGACCAACCACAGCAGGAAGAATGGACGTTTATGTAGACGAATTCCAAGCGGCTGGTGGAAGCATGATTATGTTAGCCAAAGGAAACCGTAGCAAAGATGTAATGAATGCTTGTGCAAAACACGGTGGATTCTATTTAGGTTCGATTGGAGGCCCTGCTGCGATTTTAGCCAAAGAAAACATCTTATCGGTTGAAGTAGTAGATTTCCCAGAATTAGGAATGGAAGCGGTAAGAAAAATCGAAGTGAAAGATTTCCCAGCGTTTATTATTACGGATGATAAAGGGAATGATTTCTTTATGAATTTGTAAAGTATTAAGATATAAGAATTAAGTATTAAGACAAACCTGTAAGTTGAAAAACTTGCAGGTTTTTTTATTTAAAATAAGATTCTAATAACATTATTGATTTTTTGACTTTACTATCAAATGTGAATTTCAGAATTAAAAGAAAACCAATCAAAAAAGGAAAAAATAACAAAACTTGTAAGTCTTCAAATTTATTATAAATAAAAACTACAAATACTAATTCCATTGCAATTATTATTAAAAACAATCGCTTTAAAAAAGTGCTAATTATAAATTCTAAATCTATGGATGAACCATGAATCTTTCCTAATATTTCAGGTCGAAATTGTTCTCTCGGACCAAAATCAAAAGTCGGTTTAATACAAAAATTACCATTTGGATTTATTTGTCCCTCAAAATCAAATTTAGAATTATCTCGATGAAAATTTTCAACCTTAGTTTGAAGAATTTCAATGATTTCTTCTTTTAAAAGTAAGGTTTTTATGGTGTGAGTTTTTTTGAACATGATTTATCGTTTTGCGGCTTGACATTAAAGTCGCTCAAAGTCATACCACCATTTTTCAAAGTTGTCTAGTTCTTTGTCAGTCATATTGAGCAATAACTTAGCATAATTCCTATATTCTGTCGTGAGCTCATTTTTTAAAAAGTCAACTACAATTTTCTTTGTCTTGGGATGGTCTATGTCTTTTAGCTGAAATGTTGAGTATCGTTTAATTGATTTTGGATATTGCTCTCTAAATCGAGTGTATTGGTCGTAGTAGTAATCTGTGATTTTGTCACATAAAGTGTTAAGCATACTAAACGGTATTCTTTCAGCCGATATATTCTTATAATGACTGATAATGGCTTGCTTAAAATTGTCGCGCGAATCCATTTTTACTTCATTGGGTTTGTCCATGTATTGCATCTAACTATTCAACAAACAAAACCAATCCTTTCAAATAATGTCCTTCTGGATGGTAAATGTTGGTTGGATGATCTGGACCTTGTTCTAATTTGTGTAATACTCTGATATTTCTTCCCGTTTCTATGGCTGCTGCGGCAACGGTGTTGTAGAATAAAACATCGTCAATCACTTGCGAACAAGAGAAGGTGAATAAAATTCCGTTGGGTGCTAAGGCTTTTAAACCAGCAATATTTAATCGTTTATACGCTTGTGTTGCGGTATGTTTGCTTTTGATACTTTTCGCAAAAGCGGGTGGATCTAATACAATCACATCATATTGTTGCGTATGCTCTTTCATGAAGTTGAACACATCATCAGCAACGGCTTTGTGATTAGCGTTTGGAAAATTTAATTCCATATTGCTTGCTGCTAAGTCCACAGCTTTTTGAGAAATATCTACAGAAGTTACCAACTCAGCTCCAGCACTCATCGCATAAATCGAAAATCCACCTGTGTAGCAAAACGTGTTCAGTACTTTTTTTCCTTTTGAGAATTCGCCTAAAAGTTTTCGGTTTTCTCGTTGGTCTAAGAAGAAACCTGTTTTTTGTCCTTCTACCCAATTTACAGAAAACAAAATGTTATTCTCTTTTGCAACTGCTTCTACTTTATTTCCGAATAAGAAATAATCGGTTCCTGTATTCGGTAAAGTTCCTGAACTTTTGCAATAAATCGTTTCGCAATAGTCTGGAAAATTAGATTTTATGGCTTCAGCGATTTGCTCCATTTGAAGAAAAACGCCAGTAGAATGCGCTTGAATTACCCAATTTTTATCGTAATAATCAATAATTAATCCCGAAATTCCATCGCCTTCTCCGTGAATCACACGAAAAGCATTCGTAACTTCAAAATCCAATATTTGAGTACGTAAATACCAAGCCGATTGTAATTTTGTTGCCCAAAAGTTCTCAGAAAAAGTCTCTTCGCCGAAAGTCAAAATACGAACAACGATACTTCCTTTATCACTGAAATATCCTGTTCCTAAATGATTGTTTTTCGAATCTACTACATCTACCATTTCACCATCGTTTATTTCACGACTCACACCGTAAACCGCACCACTAAAAATCCAAGGATGACGACGTTGAATTGATTTTTCTTTACCTGATTTTAAAATTACTTTTGGTAAGCTCATTTTCTTTAAAATATTACCGCGGATTCGCAGATTATTAATTGAATTGTTTATAAATAGGTTATTAATCTTAAAAAAAACGCAGACTCACAGATAGTAAAATTGTAATCTGTGAATCTGCGGTAAGATTAAAATTTAATATTAATCAATTTTCATTTCTGGAATATCTCCTTCAATGATTAAATCAGCTTCTGTTGCTTTTATTACATCTTCAACTGAAACACCTGGCGCACGTTCTAACAATTTAAAACCTTTTGGTGTGATTTCTAAAACCGCTAATTCCGTAACGACTTTTTTCACACAACCAACACCGGTTAAAGGAAGCGTACATTTTTTCAAGATTTTCGATTCTCCTGCTTTATTTACGTGCATCATGG
>JAVEUY010000399.1:0-2990 GCA_034005315.1 Ignavibacteriaceae bacterium
TAAAAATGCCGGATTTTCTTCCATACTTTTTAAGAACTCATATTTAGAAAAATACGGAGTCCCGGTCATTTTAGAGAATGTTATTTTTAAATTCTCTGCAAGGGATAAGGATATTAATGGGACTACGCTTCCTTTAATTGTTGCTGTTTCTGGATACAGAGCATTTGTCGAGTGAGGTCTGTTACCCACACTTCCTGCGAGAATAATTGATTCATCAACAGTCAAAACACCAAAAATTTTGCCAAATGACCCTCTGCCAAATGTACATTCTTTAATTTGCAAAACGAAATAACCATCCAGAGTTAACTCTCCCAGAAAAGTTTTATTTATGCCAAGAAATACAACCCCAAGATTTAGACTCTTGCTATTGCTTGTAACTCCCATTTCGACAACCCTTATTGAGTTACCATTATTTAATTCTCGCCAAGAGTTACTTCCTAAATATTGAAACACATAAACATCGTCAACATACCCCATTACTACATCGCCGGGAGTAAGTTTATCTTGGAATGATGACTCGACAAAAGCCTCAGCGTCGTCTTCCTCGAAATCTTTGAATAGATGTTTAGGAAATATAACCTCGCCATCGACTTGAACAGCCATGTTTATTGTTGTTTGCAGTTCCCAATTATTTAGATCAGTATAATCTGAGGCTATAAGTTTATAAAGAAGTCCGCCTTGCGAAGTAATTAGAGCTTTTTGTCCAACTACTGCACTTGAAAGAGTTGTCAGCTCGTGGTGATAACTGACTGTATATTGTTCTTGATCTGTAAACGATTTGTTAGGGGACTTTAAAGATAACCAACCTGATGGGAAATTAATATTTACTTGAGAAGCAATTATACCGTCATAAATTAATACATGCATATTTGATTTTATAAATACGTTTAATTTCTTTGTTCCACCAAATATACCCCCATTAAAGTGAACTGGTGCAGTCTGATTACTAAAATCTATAAAAATGGAAACAACATTCTTATCTGAAGCCATGATTTCTGCTGTTGCATTTTGTATCGTGTCGATTGTATAATAAAAATCGTACTCATCAACTAACGGCTTCCATGTCGTTCCATTATGCTTATAAGTTGCTCCGCCTTCTAAAGTAACAATATCTCCTTCATTAAATAACATTGGATCGGGTAAATTTTGTACTGTAAGATTTTTATTATTGAGTGGACAGCTTGATGATTGGTTTGTTAAATTAATTGCAGCACCGGCTCCGTTAATTATTTTTGGACTCCCTTGAATTGTGCAGTGAACTTCAACTCCATCATCGTAAAAAGCTCCGCTTGGATTTGTAGAATTAATTACTACTCCGGGCATGAATAAAAAATTAACACCATCTTTTAATTTAATTCCATTAGCTCCAAGGTCATAAGTACCCGGATAAACAACAACTAAATCTCCGGATTTTGTATTGTCATATACTTCCAATAATGAATCAACTCCAATTAATCCTACTGAAGTATCAGTTGGTTTTTGGATAACAATTTTGCTCCTCATTTTATACTCCTTCTAAATTGTAAATATCTATTTCGGGTGATACCTGGTAATAATCATTAAGCATGGTTTTAATTTCTGTTACAGTAAAAAGGTTTGTTCCATCAGTTATATAATTTGAAACAAATAGATTAACGAATACTCCCTTTAACCATTTTTTTACTGAAGTTCCGACTTGACCTTCACTATCTGCACGAGGTACTATATTTCTTGTTGCCATAATTATCTCCTAAGCTTTTGGCATTATATCATTGTTCCCATCGTACTCAAATAAATTTACTTGAGCACCGGCTTCAATGCCGGCAAGTTTAGTTTTATTAGCAACTACATCTGGATGTGCAGCAACACGAGCATCTGTATAATAAAGTTTACTTCCTTCATTAATATCACTTGTTGTTAAAACAACATTCCCAGTCTTTCCATTAACTGCTGAGACAGCATCGGTTGGAGATTGAAGCTCTTGCCAATCAGCAATCGAAACATTATTACCGGTTTTATTTATGAATGATTTGGATAAATCTGTACGAACACAGATGTCACCTTTCTGAACAGTTAAAGCAAGCTGTGCTGCTTCGTTTGCAGCTGTATATGTATCGGAAATTGCTAGAGCCGGTAAAACTGCTGAAGGTAAAGTACCGCTTGTAATGTTGCTTGCATTTGTTGTGTCCACATTGGGAACGTTTCCAAGTCCTATCTGCTCTTTAGTAACTCCATGCGGATTATTTTCTGCATCAATGTGTGTTCTAATTTCATTCACTGTTGTTGTATCAGTACCATCGGTTATCCCATTTGCAACAAAAAGGGAATCGAACCAACCTTTTAACCATCGCTTAATATTAGTACCAATATTACCTTCGTTATTTGCACGTGGCACAAAATTTTTAGTTGCCATAATTTATATCTCCTTAATTGTTAAATTTCCTTCCTCATCTAATTCTAATAGATTGGAGTTTTTTAATTCGGTTACTTGTTTTTGTAAATTGTCTTGACTTGGAGTTACACCGGCAAGATTAAAAAGATCAATTTCATCATTAATAAAGAGTTCATTATTACTTTGTGCCCCTAGCAAATCTTTTAGGGATTCAAGACTGATTGGAACAAACCCTTCTCCATGCTTAAACATTATCAATGTATTATTAGGGAAATCAGTTGTATTAAGTAATACTACTTTCTCATAATCCTCAGTTGGGGGGAATTCATTGAAAGGACTTTCACCATCCCACATTAAATAAAATTCACCTCTAAAGTAAGTAACAGTATCTTCATCATTATTTGGATCTGTGCTGGTTAAACTGTAATAATATCTTCCGAGTTGATAACCAACAGTATCATCCGGAATAGCATTTGGAATTACTTCTGTAATATCCTTTTCAGAATCATAGATTATCGTTAATTCATTTTCTGCACCGCCATAATTAGTTGACGATTTTGAAAACACTACTCGTGAAGTTTCAGTTATATCAACTAATACTCTAAACCGCAATTTTCTA
>JAVEUY010000400.1:0-2985 GCA_034005315.1 Ignavibacteriaceae bacterium
AGCTTAATTCTCTTGGAATTAAAAATACCAGAGAAGTGTTTTATAATTACGGCACTCCCGCTCTTTATGAACAGGTGATAAGAAGACGTGAAGGATTACTGGCTCATTTGGGACCATTAGTTGTAAGGACAGGCTATCATACTGGTAGAAGTCCTAATGATAAATTTATTGTACGTGAACCTGAAAGTGAAAAAAATATTTGGTGGGGAAAAGTAAATAAAGGTATGTCGCCTGAATGTGCTGAAAGAATTTATTTTAAAATGATGGCTTACATTCAGGGTAAGGATTTATATGTTGAAGACTGCTATGCAAGCGCAGAACCAAAGCATAAGATTGGTTTACGGGTTATTTCGGAAAATGCATGGCATACATTGTTTGCAAGAAATATGTTCAGAAGATACAAAACTCCTGAAGAACTGGAAGCACATAAAACAGATTTTACAATTATACATATGCCTAACTTTAATGCTGACAGAGATGTTGATTGTACAAACTCAGAATCATTTATTCTGTTAAACTTTGTAAAAAAAATGGTGCTGATAGGCGGAACAAGTTACGCCGGCGAGATTAAAAAATCTGTATTTACAATTATGAATTATCTTATGCCGCTGCGCGGTGTAATGTCTATGCACTGTTCTGCTAATGTTGGTAAAGATAATGACGTTGCATTATTTTTCGGATTAAGCGGTACCGGCAAAACAACTTTATCTTCCGATCCAAACAGAAAATTAATTGGTGATGACGAACATGGCTGGGGAGATGAAGGAGTATTTAATTATGAAGGCGGATGTTATGCTAAGGTGATAAAACTTTCAGAAGAAGCTGAGCCGGAGATTTATGAATGTACAAGAAAATTCGGTACAATTCTGGAAAATGTTCAGATTGATTCTCAAACACGAAGATTAGATCTTGATGATGAATCATTTACAGAAAATACACGCGCCGCTTATCCGCTTACTCATCTTTTAAACATTGTTGAAGAAGGAAAATCAGGACATCCTAAAAACATTGTTATGTTAACCGCTGATGCATTTGGCGTTATGCCTCCGATTTCAAAACTTACAACTGAACAAGCAATGTATCATTTTATTTCCGGTTATACTGCAAAAGTTGCCGGTACTGAAAAAGGAGTTAATGAGCCTAAAGCAACATTTAGCACTTGCTTCGGAGCACCATTTATGGCGCTGCATCCTGGTGTTTATGCTAAGTTGCTTGGTGAAAAAATTATCAAACATAAAGTTAACTGCTGGCTCGTAAATACAGGCTGGACAGGCGGACCTTATGGCGTTGGAAGCAGAATGAAAATTAAATATACTCGTGCAATGCTTACTGCTGCATTAGAGGGCAGACTTGATAATGTGAAATATGTTAAAGATCCTTTCTTTAATTTAATGATACCGCAAAGTTGTCCCGATGTACCTGATGAAATACTTAATCCTAAAAATACCTGGGCAGATAAAAATGCTTATGATGCTCAGGCAAAAAAACTTGCTAATATGTTTGTTGAGAATTTTAAGGAATATGCAGATAGTACTTCTGAAGAGATAAGGGACGCTGGTCCGAATAAGTTTTAATTATTGTTATAAGTTTGCTCACTCTTCGATCCACCTCAGGCAGACTCAGAGTAACAATGGAGAAATAAGATATTTGGGACCTAATCAGTTTCTTCTATCAAACTTATCGTACCGTCAAAATCAGTAACAACAATTTTTTTATTACTGATTGCAGTTATTGTGTTAACAAATCCATTTGAAATTTTGTGCTGCCAATTAATTTTTCCTGTCAGCGGATTTAATGAATATATCATTCCGTTTTTTGTTGCATAAAAAACTGCTCCGTCTTTTTCAACAATTTGTGCTGAACTGATATCATAGCCAAATTTGCAATCAGCTATCCACTTTGGTTCTTGTAAAGTATTTAAAGCAGGGATAGAAATAATTGAGTCGTTAAATGTTCGTACGTAAACAGATTTTTTATTCTCAGAAATTCCAATTGTTTCTCTTACCTGATATTTACCTGTACGCCATAAGTTTTCTCCTGTAAAAATATCAATAGCTGTTAATTGTCTATCCGGTGCAGTGATAAATACAACATTATCAGAAACAACTGCCTGGCATACAGCAGGTGAATATAATTTTCCTTTTCTTCCGCCGTTCCATTTCCAGATTAGTTTTCCGTTATCAGCATTAAGGCAATAAAAATTTTCATCCCAGGCACCGAATAAAATTTTATTATCATAAATAGTTGGTTTCGTTTCTACAAATCCGTTAAGACCGGTAAACTGCCAGATCAGGTTTCCGTTTTTAAGATCCAAAGCTCTGAAGATATTATCACTTGAACCTATGTAAACAATATCATTAACAATTGCAGGGCAGCCCAAAACTGCAGCATCTGTTTTAAACTTCCATTTTAACTTACCATCGCTTGCAGTTAAACAATAAATATTGCTGTCAACACTTCCGAATACAATAAAGCTATCCTTGATTGCGGAAGTGGAATAAATTGCATTGTCAGTTTTGTAAGTCCATTGAATTTTTCCGTTATCGATATTTATTGAATAAAATGTTCCCGAAACATCACCTGCATAAACTGATTTATCTTTTACAGCCGCGGATGATCCAATTGTGTAGCCTGTGTTAATCTTCCATACAGGTTTTACTTTTGGATAAACTTTATTAATAGAATAATCAGGTCTTGATGGTTGCGGCAAGGTTAAGTTAAAATCCCTTTGTTTCAGGAGTAAATTGTGCCAAAGTCTTTTTCCATTGCCCGGCGTTTTTTCATAAAAGAACATCGAATCATTTTTTACTTCTACAAAATTATATCCGCCGACTTCATTTTTTCCTCTTAAGTTTGTTCTGCACATTACACCCGGGATAGATTCAAAATCAAAAGCTCCGTTTTTATGTCCATGTCCGCACAAAACAACCTGGATATTAATTTTTTTAAGCCGGTCAGTCATTTCATACCAATTAGCAATGCTTT
>JAVEUY010000401.1:0-2976 GCA_034005315.1 Ignavibacteriaceae bacterium
GATCCTGATAATCATCATTACGATATAACAGCTGATCCAAAAAATCCAAGATGGTTTATGGTTGATTTAAAATTTGTTAAAGAATTTAAAACTCCCGTTACTCTTGAGGAAATAAAATCAAATCCAAAATTGAAAAGGATGAGATTGGTTGTACGCGGGAACAGATTATCTGTTATGCCAGTAGCAAAAGATGAATTTGAAGAGATTAAAAAAATGGGAGCGATAAAATAAAAAGCCTCGCGACTGTAACTCCCGACTTCATTTTATTTCAGCAGACTAGCACTCAGAGAAACCAGATTTACTTTATCGAATTAAATCACCCTTCGACAGGTTCAGGATAACAGAATTAATTTCTTATGAAATTGCTTTATCCAAAGGTTAAAAATATTTTGTTATTCTTCATTATCAGTTTCAGCACGATTTAGAAGCGTCTGCGGCAGGCTCTTACTTGCTTTTGCTCCAAGTTTTTTAATTTTTTCTGAACGACTGATCAGATTTCCTCTTCCGTCAGTTAGTTTGTTCATAGCTTTATCATAATTATCTTTTGCAGAGATCAAACCTTTTCCAACAGAAATAAGGTCATCAACAAAAGCAGTAAACTTATCAAGCATCTCACCGCTTTGTCTTGCAATTTCCAAAGCATTTCTGTTTTGATTTTCCTGCCGCCATATACTTGATATTGTTCTTAGTGTAGCGAGCAATGTAGATGGACTGACGATTACAATATTCTGATCAAATGCATCTGTAAAGATTGCCGGATCAGATTGAACTGCAACTGCAAACGCAGGTTCAATCGGCATAAACATTAAAACAAAATCCAAACTTTCAAGCTGATAAAGATTTTGATAACTCTTACTGCTCAGGTTTTTTATGTGTGATCTGATTGAGTTTATATGCTCTCTTAATCCAATTTGTTTTTGATGTTCATCTTCTTCAGAAACAAATTTTTCATAACCTACAAGTGATACTTTTGAATCAATGACAATACTCTTATTCTCAGGGAGTTTAACAATCACATCAGGCTGAAATCTTTTTCCGGATTCTGTAGTCAGACTTTCCTGAACAACATATTCTCTTCCCTTAACTAATCCGGATTTTTCAAGAATACTTTCGAGGATAAACTCACCCCAATTGCCTTGTGTTTTACTTTGCCCCTTTAATGCAGTAGTTAAGTTCTTTGCTTCCTGAGTTATTTGCTGATTCATTTCTTTCAGCATTTGTAATTGTTGCTGTAAGGATGCGTTACCTTTAATGCTTTCTTTATTTGTCTCTTCTACTTTCTTTTCAAAGTCAGAAATTTTTTCTTTCAACGGATTTAAAATCTCATTTAATTTTTCTTTGTTCTGTTCAGTAAACTTGTTCCCTTTTTCATCAAATATTCTGTTTGCAAGATTCTCAAATTCCTTTGCAAATTTTTCCTGCAGATTTTCTATTTCATCTTTTTGTTCTGATAGTTTTGTTTGAAGATTATTAAAATCAGATTTTAGTGTTGAGTTTTCCGAAGTGAGTTTTTCAGATTTGTTTCTTTCCTTTTCCAGATCGGATTGAAGTGATAATTTATCTTCTTCAAAAAGTTTAATTCGCTCAGTTAGTTTACCAGCCTCAATTTTAAGCAGATTGATTTGATCATTTAGTTTATTTGCTTCATCAAGCGAAACTGTTTTCTTGCTTTTCAGAAAAAAGAAAGCAATAACAAATCCAACTACTAAACCGATTATTAAATAAACTATTTCCATTTATTATCCTTTAATTTTAATGGTACACAAATCTAAAAAATTAAACATATTCACACAGATTTTAATATCAAAAAAACCTTTGTATAAATTAAGAAGTAATTATTTCCAATTATTAAAAATTCTAACCTCTCTTAAGAACAATTGTGTAAATATTATTAACCTACAGTTTTAACTTTGGGAAAATGAAAAAGAACAAAACTAATTGCAACCGTTTTTTCGAAGGAATCCTTTGGATAACGGTTTTTCTGTTTTTTTTACACAGCCTTAAGAAGAGAGATATAAAACAGAAAACAATAGCACGCTGATAAGACTGATTTATTAAGATCAGTTAAGATCATAAACAATCATAAAAATCAGTGTACTATTATTAAAAGTTTCTTCAAGATTTTTTTTTGTGACAATTTTATCGGTATAATTTTTACACTTTGTAATTTTGATTTAAGTTTTTATTTCCTTTTTACCGCTCTGTAACAAAAAATATCTGAAAACAAATTATTATTACTGGAATAATTTTTGCCCACTTTATATTGCTTATATCTGTTTTATAACAATTTTCCAGGATGAATTTGAAAACTTTAAATAAAATTCTGGCACGATATTTAGCTCTCTCTCTGCAATTTTTTATTGGGGTGTAGAGAATGGAACTGATAAACTCATTTCTGATTTTTACCTTTTATTATGAAATTTTACCTGAGCAGTTTTTCTTACAAATAAACTTCTGCTCTTTTAACCTTGAGCATTTAACATTTATCTCTTACTTTTACCCAACTGGTTTTACGTAGATTAATTTTTTATAAATTATTTTGTTAGTGTTTTTACACCTAAAGGAGTTTTAAAAATGAAAACAATGTTTTTGGTTTTATTAGCTTTGTTTAATTGTTGTTTGTTTGCACAAACACCCGACCCAATGAATTTCTTTCCATCAACTGTTGGAAATATCTGGCAATACTACGGAATATGGGGGAGTACGGATGAACTTTTTAAAGATTCTCTTGACCAAGCAGGATTTCGTCACCTTTTTTATAAATATGATGGTATTTTTCCAAACTATGCTACTTATAAGCTTGATACTAGCATTCATGCTGTTTATTACACCCCATATAGTTTGAATATGTTTTATTACAAACTAGACTCTGACTCTGGAGAAGTTTGGATAGTCGATTCACTTGATTCTGGTGCTGGAATGACATATAAGTTAGCCCTGTGCAAGAATCAGTACAATGGTCAAATTTTTGGTATG
>JAVEUY010000402.1:0-2974 GCA_034005315.1 Ignavibacteriaceae bacterium
AAAAGAATTAGAAAGTTCGTTCATTTACGAAGATACACCCGACCAAATTACCGCTACTGCCGATGTAAAAGCCGATATGGAAAATGAACGTCCGATGGACAGATTAGTATGTGGTGACGTTGGTTTTGGAAAGACAGAAGTCGCGATTCGTGCGGCTTTTAAAGCGGTGGATAATGGAAAACAAGTCGCGGTTTTAGTGCCAACGACTATTTTGGCTTATCAACATTTTAGAACGTTTTCGGAACGTTTGAAAGATATGCCTGTTACCGTAAGTTATGTGAACCGATTTAGAACAGCGAAACAAAAATCAGAAACACTTCAAAAATTGCAAGAAGGAAAAGTCGATATTTTGATTGGAACACATCAATTGGTGAATAAAAATGTCGTGTTTAAAGATTTAGGTTTGTTGATTATCGACGAAGAACAAAAATTCGGAGTCAACGTAAAAGATAAATTAAAAACCATCGCTACGAATGTCGATACGTTGACCTTAACCGCCACTCCGATTCCGAGAACGTTGCAGTTTTCGTTGATGGCGGCTCGAGATTTATCGGTAATTACAACGCCTCCGCCAAATCGTTATCCAATTGAAACGCACGTGATTCGTTTTAATGAAGAAGTAATTCGTGATGCGATTTCGTATGAAATTCAGCGTGGTGGTCAAGTGTTTTTTATCAATAACCGAATCGAAAACATCAAAGAAGTTGCCGGAATGATTCAACGCTTGGTGCCAGGCGCAAAAGTTGGCATCGGTCACGGTCAAATGGATGGAAAAAAATTGGAAGAATTGATGTTGGCTTTCATGGAAGGCGAATTTGACGTTTTAGTAGCTACCACCATTATCGAAAGCGGTTTAGATGTGCCGAATGCCAACACGATTTTCATCAATAACGCCAATAATTTCGGCTTGTCTGATTTGCACCAAATGCGAGGTCGCGTGGGAAGAAGTAATAAAAAAGCGTTTTGTTATTTCATTACGCCACCGTATTCGATGATGACGGGTGAAGCACAAAAACGTATTACGGCTTTGGAACAATTTAGCGAATTAGGAAGCGGTTTTAACATTGCGATGAAGGATTTGGAAATTCGTGGTGCGGGTGATTTATTAGGTGGTGAACAAAGTGGTTTTATCAACGAAATTGGTTTTGATACGTACCAAAAAATCATGAACGAAGCCATTGACGAGTTGAAAGAAAACGAATTCAAAGATTTATACCAAGAAGAAAACGACATTGAAACCAAAGAATTTGTCAAAGACATTCAAATTGATACCGATATTGAATTGCTGTTCCCGGATGAATACATCAACAACATTACCGAACGTTTGAATTTATACAACGAGTTGAGCCAAATTAAAGACGAAGCCACGTTACAACAATTTGAACAAAAACTAATTGACCGCTTTGGTGCTCTGCCAAAACCAGCGATTGCCTTACTAAATAGCGTGCGTATCAAATGGAAAGCCACCGCTATGGGAATCGAACGTTTGATGATGAAACAAGGTAAAATGATAGGTTATTTTATTGGTGACCAACAAAGTAATTTCTACCAAAGTAACCGCTTTATGAACGTACTACAATTTGCGCAACGAAACGGCAACGTATGTAAGATAAAAGAAAAAGAAACTAAAAACGGCTTACGTTTATTACTGACTTTTGACAATGTGAAAAGTGTGAATAAGGCGTTGGAGTTGTTGGAGGGGATTTGATTTTGTTAGATTTGTTTTGAAGTAGATTGTGGGCACGGAATGCAATTGTGCGCTATCGGGTTTTAAAGAATTTAAATTTAAAAAATAAAATGAAATTACCCAAAACAGAAATAAATAAATACATTATAGTTTATTCAGATAAATATACAGGCATTATGATGAATAAAGATGGATCATTTTACAAAAATGTTGGAGAAGATTTTTATAAAATATTTGATGATATTAATTCTGCTAAAGAAAATGCATTAAAAGAAATTTCTTTAAATAATCGATTTGAAATAATTCTTTATGATGGTGCTGGTAAATTTATAGAGATGATTAGGTAATAATTTATGATTTTAAATCCTGACCGCTCAGGTATCTCACCGCAACGATAGCGCGGAATTGCATTCCGTGCCCACAAAGTAAATAAAAACACAACATTATAATTGACAAAGTTTTTTTATATTTGAGTATAAATTATACGCCATGTCAACAAAATACAAAGCTACAACAACCGAAGACGCTTACTTTATTACCATAACAACTGTAGGCTGGATCGATGTTTTTACACGATTAAATCAGAAATTCATAATCACTGATTCTCTAAAGCATTGCCAGCAAAACAAAGGATTAGAAATTTATGCTTATTGTATCATGAGTAGTCACATTCATTTATTTTGCAAAGCAACTAATGGATTCATATTGTCAGATGTGATAAGAGATTTCAAAAAATTTACTTCCAAAAAAATCATCCAAACCATAATCGATGAGCCAGAAAGCCGAAGAGAATGGTTACTAGACTATTTTCAAAAAGCGTGTAAACATTTAAAACGAGAGCAACACTATAAAGTGTGGCAAGACGGTTACCATGCAGAACATATTTACAGTAATTCATTTATAAAACAAAAGATTGAGTACATTCACAATAATCCTGTGAAGGACAAAATAGTTACGCTGCCTGAAGATTATCATTTTAGTTCCGCTAGAAATTATGCTGGTTTAGAAAATGAGTTGGAAATTGTTTTGTTAGATTTGTTTTGAATTTGATTGTGGGCACGGAATGCAATTCCGCGCTATCGACGCATAATGATAAAGTAAGTTTATTATTTTCCTTTGAAGTAGATTGTGGGCACGGAATACAATTCCGCGCTATCGACGTTTGTGTTTACACTTACTTTCAATTTAACCTCTAAACAAATCCATCAAATTGCGTTCTTCTTTTAATTTCTGCAAACCCGACCGCTATGATATCTCTCCGCAAAGATAGCGCGGAATTGCATTCAG
>JAVEUY010000403.1:0-2959 GCA_034005315.1 Ignavibacteriaceae bacterium
AAGCCTGGACCGGAATAAAAGTCGGTAATATGACTAAAGATGAAATGACAACAATGCTGCAGTTGGAAGATGAATTAAGAAAGCGCGTATTTGGAAAGGACCATGAAATTAAACAAATAGCAGATGTTTTACGAGGTGCTAAAGTTGGTATTAAAAAAGAAGAAGGTCCGATTGGTGTGTTTATGCTGATCGGTACAAGCGGTGTTGGTAAAACTGAGTTAGCAAGAGCAACTGCCGAAGTTTTGTTTGGTGATGAAAGATTTATGGTTACTTTGAATATGACAGAATATCAAAATGAATATAACACTTCGAGACTTATAGGAGCTGATCCGGGTCTTGTTGGATATGGCGAAGGCGGTGCTTTAAGTGAACCTGTAAGAAGAAGACCATATTGTGTCGTTCTGCTTGATGAAATTGAAAAAGCAAACTCAAGTGTTATAGATTTATTTATGCAGGTGTTCGACAGAGGAATGCTGCAGGATGCTGACAGAAGAAATATTGATTTTTCAAACACTATTATTTTTATGACATCCAACATTGCTTCTGATGTAGTATTTCAAAAATATAATGAAGGAATGAACTCTCCTGAAGATTTGCTTGAAGAGTTAAGACCATATCTCAATCAATACTTCAGACCTGAGTTTTTAGGAAGAATTAAGCCAATTGTATTCCTACCATTAAATGCCGAAGCTATGCGCCCGATTGTTGAAATAAAATTAAACAAAATCAAAAAACGTCTGATGCAGAACAGAAAACTTGAAATATCATTCGATAAAAAAGTTATTGATGATATTCTTGAATCCTGTACCAGAGCTGAAACCGGCGCAAGAAACATAGATGCGATTATTGATAAAAAACTGGCACCTGAAATTTCTTCCCAGATGCTGGCATTTATGGCGGAGGGTAAAGAACCGGATAAACTTACGGTTACCAAAGCCAAAGATGGCTCATTCAAATATAAGTTTTCGTAAAACTAAAATTTTATTTGTTACTGATTTTTATTTGATTTTTATTTTCCTGAAATGAATTTAACTATAAGTAAAGCGAAGTAATAAATTATTCTTAAAATGAAATTTTCAAAAAGAGGTTACTAATGGTTAGTTATAAACACAACCAGCCGTATTATGAAATATATTTCTCAGAATTAAAAGATGAGAATATCAACGTATTGTCTTTTGAGGGTAAGGAAAAAATTTCAGAATTATTCGAATATCAAATCAGATTTATCTCTGAAAACTCTGAATTGGATTCTTCTAAAATATTAAATAAGCCTGCTGCTCTTGTCTTTAATCGCGGTGATGAAGATCCTTTTAAAATCCACGGAATAATTTCAAACTTAGAGCAATACGGAAAATCAAACGAATATAATTTTTATAAAGTTACATTAGTTCCAACTCTCTGGAGGCTTGGTCTTAATTATCAAAATGGTGTATTTGAAAATTATAAATTAGAAGACTTAATTGAGCTGATATTTAAAAAATCTGACCTTGATTTTAAAATTGACTTAAAGAATTCATATCCGGAAAGCGAATATTTAGTTCAGTATAAGGAAACAGATCTTAACTTTATTAATAGGCGGCTTGAACATTTTGGTATTTACTATTATTTCGATCACTCAAATGATAAGGATATGGTTGTAATTACTGATAATAATAATAGCCTGCCTAAAATAGATATCGAAGAACCAATCAGATTTAATTTAAATAATGATCCTTTCGGTGAAGTTGAATCAATTCAGGAAATCAGTTGTAAAGAAAGAGTTGTAACCGGTTTAGTAAAACTAAAAGATTACAATTATATGTTTCCTGAAAAACAGTTAATTGGGCAAAGTCAGATAAACGATAATGACCCTGGTTTTTACTATGACTATGGCGATAATTTTTTAAATGAAAACGAAGCTGAGTTTCTCGCCAAGATTAGAAACCAGGAGTTTATTGCTCAAAGCAAAATATTTTACGGGATAAGTGACTGCCGGTTATTCAGAGCAGGTTATCGGTTCGATATGGATAAACATTACCGCAATGACTGGAACGACGAATATGTTTTGACAAGCATTAACTGTAAAGGACAACAGAAAAGTCTTTTTGCTTTTTTACCTGAACAGAAAAAATACGAACCAACTTTTGAATGTAATTTCGAAGCGATACCATTCATTATAGAATACAGACCATTGAGACACACACCGACTCCTAAAGTTACAGGTATTATGAGTGCAAAAATATTATCTAGTGCCGGTGATGAATATGCTTCTGTTGATGATCATGGAAGATACAGAGCAAAAATGAATTTTGATTTAAGTGATGAAGGGGCAACAATGCCTTTAAGACTTTCGCAGTTTTATTCTGGCCCGGGATATGGAATCCATTTCCCTAATCATGAAGAAACAGAATTGCTCTGGTCTTGTGTTGATGGAAACCCTGATCGACCGGTTGGTTTGGGCACTGTTCCAAATCCATCCACTGCAACACCTGTTTCTCAGAAGAATCGAAAACAGAATATTATAAGAACAGCATCCGGGAATGAATTAATTATGGATGACTCATCTAAAGAAACAAAAATTTCGCTTACTTCTTCCGGTGATCATAAAATTTCTCTTAATGATGCTGATAAAAAAATTGAAATTATAAGTAAACAGGGCCATAAGCTTATAATGGATGATGAAGAACAGAAAATTGAAGTTACCAGCAAAGAAGGTCATAAGATTTTAATGGATGATAAAAATACCAAACTTGAAGTGGTAACAAAGAATGGTCATTTTATGAAAATTGATGATACCGGTGGAGATGAAAAGATTCATTTTTCTGATAAACCCGGAAAGAATTTTTTTACAATTGATATAACTAATAATAAAATTGTTATTGAAACAAAAGATGGTGACATTGATATTCTTGCACCTAAAGGTGATATAAAAATTAAATCAAAAAACCTGACAATTGAAACTGAGGAGGATACAAAGCTA
>JAVEUY010000404.1:0-2958 GCA_034005315.1 Ignavibacteriaceae bacterium
ATTTCTTTGGTTTATAAAGGAAGAGGAAAAAATAAATAAGTTATTGTTATAAGAATGAAGCGTGATTACTCAATTGTCTCGTTGATAATTTTAGTAAGATCATTTTTACCAAATGGTTTTACTAAAAATCTGGAAGCACCAGCCTGATAGAATTCTTTAATCTTCTCTTCAAAATATTCACTTGATATAATTATTATTGGCCGCTTAAACGGATCGTGTCTTTTAATATCTTTGCAGATTAAGATTCCCTGCTGCCAGTAGTTTTTATCAACATCGAAAATAAAATGACTGAATGAACTATCCTGCACATATTCAAGTTTAAATTCTCTTATTGTATGATGCGACAATGTAAAAGTATTTTTTAAGAATGCTTTAATAAGCTGATAGGTCTCACCGCTGTTATCAATCATCAGAATTTTGTTGGATTTTTCTGATTCACTCTTCTCAATAATTGTAGTAAGATACCTGGATTGATTTAACGGAAGTGTAAATGTAAAAGTAGAACCGACGCCCTTTATACTGTCCACAAGTAATGAACCGCCGAGTTTTTCAATATATCTTTTTGCAAGAGCAAGCCCTAATCCGTTTCCTTCATAGTTTCTGCCAACATTAAGATCTTCCTGGCTAAATGGCTGATAAAGATGATCCAGATATTTTGTTGAAATACCAATGCCCGTATCTCTTACTTTACAAACAGCAAGATTTTTTTCTTCAAGAAGATTGACTTCAACTTCTACATGTCCCTGATGAGTGAACTTAACTGCATTACTTATCAGATTATTTAAAGCATTTTCAACACACTGAATATCCGCATCAACAAAAATCTTTTTATGTGAAAAGTTTGTTCTCAGGTCAAGATTTTTTTCTTCAGCTTGTTTTTTATGATTCGGGATACAATTCTGAATTACACTAATCAGGTCTATTGTTTCGATATTGAGTGCAAAATTTCCGGCTTCTATCTGTGCAAATTCCAGCATCTGAGTTATACCTTTAAATAATCTTTCACTTCCACTATGAAGATTATCAAGATAAATTTTATCTTCAGCGCTTATTTTTTCACTAAGGTTTTCTTTAATCAAGGATGAATAACCGAGAATAATATTTAAAGGTGTTCTCAACTCGTGGGATAAAACATTCAGAAAAGTATTTTTCAATCTCTCCGCTTCAAAGCTTGCATCGCGGGCTTTTTTAACCTCTTCTTCAGTCAACAGCATTTCAGTCTGATCTTCGTGGTACATCACAACATAAAGCTCATCTTCATATTTGATTGTAAAAACATTAGTCCTTAAAATCGGTACTGCATAATCACGGGAGCGAAGAAGAGAATCTTCAAAATAGTCTATCGTTGTGTACGGCTTTCCATTTATAACTTCAAATATCCTGTTTAAAATTTTATTCCCTTTTAATACATTATCATTAAAGATTGAATATTCAATTAACTCATCAAGATGATAGCCCCACAAAATTGTAAAAGCTTCATTAACATAGACAATGTTTCCGCTATGTTCAATTACCTGAACAGGAAAGCGAACTTTGTCATATAACAGGCTTATATATTTTAGAAAATCAGTTGTTACCATTATAAAACTGCCGGCAATGAAATTTCTAACCTGGTTCCGGTTTCAGATTCCAATAGTTTAATCTGACCTTTATGTTTATCCACAATATTTTTACACAAAAATAAACCATAACTATTGTCTTTGGGAGCATAAGACTGGAAAAGATTTTTTCTTATTCCTTCAGGTATGCCAGGTCCGTCATCTTCTATCAATAAATAAATAAACTTTTTATCTGCATTTGACTGAATATTTATTGTTGCATCTTTTTTTGCATTAACAGAATTAGTAAACAAATGAACTAACAGATGCTGAATCTGATCTGAATCATAGCTGCAGACAGGTATGTTATTAAGCTGAGTTTTAAAAGTTACAAGCTGAAATTTCTTCATCGGTGAAATATATTTGATTACCGATTGAATAGTTTTATTTAAATCTCCGCTGTCTTTATTCAAATTCATTGCAGCAGTTTCCATCAATACCTGAGCATATTTTTGTATTCTTCTAATGCTGTCAATTGCAACTTTTGATTTTAATTTCATCCTGTCAAAAAACAGGTTTTCTTTTTCATTGCGTTTTTCTCCAATATCGGTTTTAAGTTTTTCAATTAACCGGAGTAAACTTTCATTTTCAAGAAGAGCTAAATGAACCAGCCCTTGTAAAGATTGACCAATCTCAGAATCTATACCTGCTTTTAATGCTTTTCTTTCAGCCTGAATCAGTTGATTATTTGCTTCCTGCAATGCTGCGTTTGCTGCTAATTGGTTTTGATAAAGTTGTGCATTACGAATTGCAGCAGCAGCTTGTCCTGCTAAAATTTCAAAAGTGTTGGTTATATCTTTTTCTTTGATTTTGTGAAGTCTTTTACTATCAACATAGATAACACCTATTTTATTTCCATCAGAAATTAATGGAGAACATAAAATAGTCTGCAAGTCTAATCTTAAAACACTTTTACTTGATTCAAGTGTGATGTCGCTTTGAGCACCTTCGATAAAACGAGATTGACCGTTATAAAAAACATCTTCAACTACTGAGTTGCTTACCTGGAAAAGATTTTCCGGAAGCTCTTTACCATTTGAATCCAGTCCTAACTTAAAATCAAGTTTTCCTAAATTATTTTTTAATACAATAAATCCTCTTTCAGAATTTGTCAGCCTGATTGAGTTTTTAAGTACAAGTTCAAGAACATCATCTAAAATTAAAGTTCTATTAATACTGTTAAGTATATTTAAAATTACTTCCAGGTTTTTAGTTTTTTCAGAACCTGATTCTGCATCCAGAGTCGATTTAAGACCACAGTCAATATTCATTTTAAATTAAGAAAACATCAATTCAATAGATATTTTATCTTATAAAAAACAAAAATCAAAAAATATTAAAACGCTTAATTAAATTATTA
>JAVEUY010000405.1:0-2942 GCA_034005315.1 Ignavibacteriaceae bacterium
TTAAATCTCGTTTTGTTTGCATTGATTTAAAGCAAGTTACGTATTACTCTATTGAAATCAATTGTATCCGGAACTCCTCCAAGAACACCAAGTCTATATCTTTTTTTGATATTATCCCTTTCTTTTACATCGTAATCTGATACTTTGGAAACAAGAATATTTCCATTTGTCTTTTCTACTATATGTGCTTGAGCATTTTGTAAAAGATCAAAGGTTTCATGATTATGTGAAGAAAAAAATAATTGAGCATTATTCTTATTAATATTTCTATCTTTAAATAGATTAAGAATAGCAATTTCCATATCTGGATGGTAATACTTACTAGTTTCATCATATACAACAATACCACCTGATTTAATAATCCTTAAAACATCGTTGATATAAGATATTATTTCTCTTGTCCCAGCAGAAAGTTCCATAATTGGAAGAGGTTTAGAAAAGTTGTTATATTCTGCTATATAATCAAAAGTGAAGTCTGGAGGATTTTTAACGGAATCTGAAGGGTTCTTGGAAACAGGATTAATACTTATATGTTTAAGTGATGGCTCGAAATACCTAACTACCGAATTCACTGTGTCTAGTCTCCTGTTGGCAGATTTGGTATCTTTGTCATTAAGATAATTTATCGCAAAACCTAGTAATCCATTAATATTATTTTGTCCTAGTTGTATTGTTCTTTTATCCGTTATAAAGCAAATTTTATCCTTTATATCAATAAGCTCAGAAATACCAACTACTTTTTTAAGATCAGTGAAAACAGACACATCAGAAGTATCATCTAAAAGAATTGAAAGAAATGATGATTTCTTTGGAGCTATTATGTTTTCAGCAACAGAACTAATTTTGGACTTGATAACAGGATCAAACTGAATTTTGTGATTTGTCCTTGAAAATATATTTTTCCCATTTTTCTGCAAAACTTCTCTAGAGATTTCCTTCCCCTCATCAATAATATCAACTAAATAACTATAGAGATTATCTTTAATGATAAACTCGATTTTTAGCTCAATAGGCTTTGATTTCATAGAAACATCATAATTTGGAAGAGCTATCACTGTTTCCTGTTTAATACCATTTGGTCCAAGTGTAAAATCTTGTTGTTTTACAAGCATAACCCTGATAATTGTATCTATAACGTTTAAAATTGTTGATTTCCCTGAGGCATTTGCACCATAAAATCCAGAAATTAGTGATATCCTCTGTTTCTTTCTGTTCATATATCCAATTTTTTCTTTACTACCACCTTCGGTAAAGTTGATTTTAATTTCATCTTTAATACCATAAAAATTTTTTGCAACGATTTGTGTAATAATCATAATTTGACAAAATAATGTAAAATAATGTTTCAATTATAACCTACAAAACATCTTTTGTCAATAATTTAACAAAATAATGCCAAAAGTAACACTTTGCGATTCAAACGAAGTAATTAATTTATTAAACTATATCGTAATAAACAAAAGTTTTTTATATATCCAAAAATTGAATAATATATTTTTTGGACGGTGAAAGTTCATTTCACCGTTGACAAAGAAGCTAGCCGTCAATAGACCGTCTACAAACTCCCAAACTGTCTAAAAACCTTGCTATATAAATTAAAGTTATCTATAATCTCTATAAAGCTGAAATTCGTAAGTATGTTCTTCAATCCCGACCATTTTATCAATCAATTCTTACAAACACACCCTGAGCCTCTGTAAAGCTTTCTGACTCTCCAAATTTCTCTCCACTTACATCATATACAAAGTATTTAAATAGACCTAAGTCATTTTTCCATATAGCAATCTGTGATATGTTAGCATCTTCAAAAGATAGGACAACATCTCTCGTATTGGTATATGGATTTAATGCTCCTGCTGGTACAAATTGCCAACCTTTAGAAGTATTCCAATTATATGAATTAAATTTAACACCAGAGAGTGATATATCTGTTGCTTCAGATGTAATTATTAAATATGCCTCTCCACTTTCTAGTTTAAAATCTATTCCTTTTATACTACCATCCTCTTTAAACATTATCTGGTCCCATACACCATTATGAAAACCTGATACTAAAGATATAGAGGAATTACTAAGTAAATTCGATGCCATTACAGGATTTGAACTATCTTCAAGTATCCAAGCAGTAAAGTTGTTACCTTTCTCTAAATTAAGGTTTAACTCCACCCTCTCCCCACCTGCTTCCATACATGAATCATATGTGGAATATTCAGATGCCTTATTAGAACATATACTTGAAGGTACCCATTCGTATTCTCCTGAGTTATCACAACATACACCACCCCATTGCTTCTCACAACTACTTCTTGAACTATTTGGTATTTCAATGGAGTATTCTATCCTACCACTATATACTGATCTTCCTACCTCCCAAATCTCCTCACATGTTTTATTGGATATAGATTCGTAATCACCTTGTAACGATTCTTTGCCTGTAATCTTTAGTGCACAACAAATACCATCGACATCATCAACTGGTGGATCATCTGGTTCTATATCAGGATCTGGATCATTACCAGCTATTATATCCTTGTAGATCTCAATAGGATCTTGTGCCCCACAACTAATACTTCGGCCATTAGTTTTAATTGGGTAAGGGACATCACATTTTGATACACTAACACCTCCACTGCACATTGGAGCACCAACCATATTAAAATATGTCAAAAATGAGTTAACATACGCTGTTGTTCCATCAGTACACTCCTTTGTTTGATTTCCATAGAGATAGTTATTACCCCAACAACAGAAATATTCTTCTTTAGAACACCCTGATGCTCCACAACCACAAGCATCATGAGAAAGGTTAAGGAAAAAACCAAGTTGTGCTTGAAAATTTTGTGAGGGTACACCACAACAGTGAACACCGAAATCCTCGTAAAGAGAGCCTTTAGGAAAATTGTAATCACTAGCATTAGATTCATGTATCCAATCAGCAAGTG
>JAVEUY010000029.1:0-13565 GCA_034005315.1 Ignavibacteriaceae bacterium
GAATCTTGAAATTATCTTTAGCGATGAGGAGGCGAAAGTGGTTTGAAGGAATTTGGTCTAGTACAAATCTTTTCAGTTGGCCGTTTGTTGCATCAAAAATAAATTTCTAATGACAAATCCGGGTTAAGTTTTTAGGTTTGGTAAATAAATTATCAGCGGGTTTATACAAAAACTATCACACAAAGTGCACGGTTAAAAGTAGTAAAAGAATTTTAAACAAAGAAGAGCGCTTTTGTTCTTAATAAATAAATTAGAAATGATTTTTTACCTAATCTGTTTTTATCCGTTTAATCCGTGTTCCAATTGTTTTTGATCAATAAAGAATACCAAAAACATCATACGAACAGAAGCGGTTATACAAAGCTTATTGATTCCCTTTTTTATTAGAAAGTTAAAAATTCTTTAAAAATCATTATTGGATGATTTAGTTTTTATAGCCCCTTTTGGTCATACAGTTCTTTAATGTGTTGTTTCTTCGGACATTCAGATTTTTGATTTATAAGAAAAAACCAACTGTATTGCTTATGCGCTTTCGCTCAAATCTATTCATATTTTAGTTTCTCCGGTTTAAACCATTCATCAAAATAATCATGATACAACCAAGCCATAATTCGGATTTCTGCTCCTAAAACACAGTCTGTTATAAAATTAGCTTTGAATGTTTCGCGCTCTGAACCCGCAGGTATCTTTTTAATTTCTTCTTCGTAAACAGAATTACGGAAATCTACATTATATTTTATTCCAATATTTCCAACTGTTGATAATGTAACATAGCTTAATGCTACTAACTCGTCAATAAATTGTTTATACTCAACTTTATTTGAATCTTTAATTTTTTTTATATCATAGAAAAATTTAACACTAAACCATTCTAATATATTTTCAAGGTCGGTTATTTCTGGGATGGTATTTATGTCTAAAAGTGGTCTTATGCCCTCATTATAAATCATGTGATTGGTTCGATTATTTAGCGAATTACATATCGGTTCATTTTTGATATACCAGGATAAGAATTTAACTATCTTTTCAAAATTTGAGATGTCATTTTTACTGAGAGTTGGTCTCTTCTGCCCAAATAATTTCTTAAAGATATTCATAGTATTTATATAAAAAAATGTTAATATTCTTTACAAAATAAATTGTATAATTTTATTTATATTTTACCTAAAATCCTTGCGAGATTGTAAACCAAAACCATATGAGTTGTTGAGTTTTTACGCATTTTTATGCATTCTTCAATTGCCATAGGTGAGTTTATAAAAGATTGAAATAAATCGTCATCTGTTAAAAGTTTTATTTCATGGAATAACTGAGTTATTTCACTTACGCTCATGTTGTATTTTTCACTAAGTTTTTCTATCAAAGGGCTTTTAACGACTAACTCAATATTTTTAAAACTATTTGTGCTTATTTCTTGACTGGAAGTGTTTTTTATAACATTCAAGGATTCTTTTTCAAACCATTTTTGTTGTTTCTTAAATGGAGAGTTTGTTAAAAATTGACTATAACCCAATAATATAAGTTCGGGATGATTTCTTTTAATGATTAAAAACAATATATAATTTGCTGGTATAATCCAGATTAAAAGAAGAACGATTATTGCAACTCCGCCTCCCCACCCAAAGATAAATAATGACGCAAGAATTAAAACAAATATTAACCACTCGCTCGCGGTAATTAAGAAATTTCTTCTATACCACTGACTAAATTGAATGAATCTCCAAAAAAGATAGAGAGAAAAGATAAATATGCAAATTATCCAGAACCCAGTTTGATTAAGAAAGCCCATAAAATTTATCCTTTTGTTTTTAAAGAAAAATTCTCATAAACAAAATAATTGCTTATTATAAGAATAAATAACGTGATTTAATTTCTTTAGTTGAAATAACAGCTCAAACTTTCAGCATTTATATTAATCTTTACAATTAATTTTTTCTTTTTACAGATAAAAAATAAAGTTTGATACATATTTTAATCTGTTCTATTAGTGTATCATGTAGTCGTTGTTCAGTAATTTTTTATTATATCCAACCTTTCATACTCCGATATTTAAAATACGAGTATCTCGTAAATGCAATGTAATAAACAACTTTTTCATTAGAACAAGCTTTCTATACACAATTTCCTTTTTTCTTACAAAATTAAAATTTTTAATAAATCATTAAACAGAAATTATATTCTGATTTAACGGAAGATTGTTTTTGTAAGTAGTTGTTAAAAGGTGGACAATATTTACTGCATAACATTAGCTGTTTTTCAAATTCTATATTTTATTCCTTCGCATACATCAGCTTTTCAATGTCAATTTTTTCTTTCTTTTCTTTGCGGGCGGGATGCAGAACTTTATAAACAACTGGGACTACTATCAAAGTTAAAAGTGTTGACATAGTCATTCCACCGATGATTACCCAAGCCATACCATTTCGCAATTCGGCACCAGAGCCTTTTGATAATGCAACAGGCAACATTCCGATAACAGTGGATAATGCTGTCATCAGAATCGGACGTGTTCTGATTCTGACTGCCTGAATCAACGCTTCGTCAATATCTTTGCCTTGTGCGAGGGCATCATTTGCAAAGTCAACAAGAAGTATTGCATTTTTTGCAACAAGTCCAACAAGCATTACTAATCCGAGCATTGCATAAATACTCATTGCAGTGTTTGTAAGTGCAAGCGCAAGTATAGCTCCAACGATTGAAAACGGAATTGAAAACATAACAACAAACGGATCTGTCCAGTTGTTATACAATACAACCATTGATAAATAGATAAGCATTAACGAAAGCATCAACGCAGTAGTAAGCACGCTCATTGAATCGCTCATTTTTTTCATATCACCGACAGTTTCAATTCTTAAGCCCTGTGGTTTATTCATTTTGTTTATCTCTGACATAAACGTTTTTGAAACCGCACCCGCTGGCACACCAAAGACCTGTGAACGGAGAGTTACAGAACTGTTGCGATCAAATCGCTCCAAACGATTTGGACCGGTTCCAAGTGAAACAGATGCAAACTGTGATAGTCTTACACTTTCGCCTCGATTGTTTATGAATGTCAGGTTGGAAACATTTTCAGACTTTTCACGATACACTTTGTCAGAACGGATGTTAATATCATACTCATAATTTCCTTCAGAATATTTCAATTGATCGCTGCCCTGAAAATTCATCTGCATAACCATCCCAATATTATCGAGCGAAAGACCAAGCAAAGACATTTTATCGCGGTTTATTGTTACGGTAATTTCCGGAGTTGCATTTTCAACAGATAGTTCCTGCTGCATAACTCCCGGAATAGAAGCAAGAATCTGGAGCGCTTTTTCTGCAAAGCTCATTACAGAATCAGCGTTGCTGCCAGATATAACATATTCAACCGCAGCTTTCGAAGCAGTTCCGGTCAGACTTACACTGAAGATTTTTACTTTTGCATCAACAAGATAATCCGATAACGGTTTGCGGATGCGTGTAATATAAGTTTCGGTTCCTTCACTTTGTTTTTTAATCTTCACATTTAATTCTGCAAGATAAGGCGTACCTTTGGTGCTTTGAGTATTATCGCTGGTAACCCCAACCATTGTAACAACATCTTCAACTTCGGATCGGTTCATAAACCAGTTTTCTGCACGCTGCACCAATGCGTTTGATTCTTCCATCGAAATACTTTTCGGCATTTCAAGCTGAACAATAAATTCTCCGCGATCTATATAAGGCTGAAACTCAAAGTTGATAAATCCAAGAGGGAACAGAGCCATCACTGCGGCAGTAATTACAATTACAATAAGCGCTACCCAGAGTTTATGTCCTAAGCCCCATTTAAGGATTTCAGAAATCCAGTTACTGAATTGTGAAATACCTTTGTTAAAGCTTCTTAACATTTTTTGAAAAATGTTTTCGCCTTTTATTTCTTGAATGTTTCCGAATCGTGAAGTAAAAAGCGGCACCAATGTAAGAGCAGCTAACAGACTGAAGAGAATTGAGATAACAATAACTGCACAGAACTGACGAAGAATATCCGAAACAAGTGTCTCTGTAAATATAACCGGCAGAAACACCATCACTATTGCAATGGTAATTGAAATAACAGTAAAACCGATTTCGTTCATTGCATCGAAGGTTGCTTTCACACGGTTCTTTCCCATCTCAATATGACGGTAAACATTTTCAATTACCACAATTGCATCATCTACAAGCACGCCAATAACTAACGATAACGCAAGCAATGACATAAGATTAAGTGTGAAGTTGAACAGCTTCATTCCGATAAAAGTTGAAACCAATGAAACCGGAACAACCACCATAACAATAAGTGCATTGCGGATGTTATTCAGAAACAAAAGTATTACCAGCGTCACTAACAGAATGGCAAGAATCAAATCAGTAAAAACAGAATTGATTGATTGATGAGTAAATGTTGTAGTGTTTTGTGCTTCTGTGATTTTCAAACCTTCAGCAGAATAAGTTTCCTGCAACTGAGTGATAGTTTTCAATACTTGATTGCTGACCTCAATAGCGTTTGCATCTGATTGTTTTTGCAGATTGATCAGGATTGCATCCTGTCCGTTAACCCGTCCGAGTTTAACAGGATCTTTTACGGCATCTGATACATCTGCAATATCGCCGAGACGGATTTGCGCACCAGTTGGTGAAGTGTTGATAACCAATCGTCTTAGCTCTTCAATGTTTTTAAGTTTTCCTGAAAGACGGATTGCGGTTTGTGATTCATCGCTGTGCAAATATCCTGTTGGAAAATCAAGATTTGCAGCACGAATAGCGTTTTGAATCATCAATGGAGTAAGCCCGAATGTTTTCAATTTCTCACGATTGAAATTTATTTGTATCTCACGCTGCATACCTCCGACAAGTGTAATTTTAGCTACTCCGCGCACTCGTGAAAATTCCGGAATAATCCTTTTATCAATCAGATCATAAAAATCTGTCGGCTCTAAATTGGAAGTTGCAGAAAGAATCAGTATCGGTTTTTCATCAACAGAAATTTTGGAAATAGTTGGCGAGAGGATTTCACGCGGCAGTTCAGCCCGTTTTGCATTAAGCAGATTTTGTGCATCGGTAACTGATTTATCTATATCGGTTCCATAGACAAATGAAACAATCATCATTGACATTCCTTCAAACGAATACGATTGAAGCTGATCAATTCCTTCCATACTTGAAAGAGCATCTTCAACTTTTCGTGTGAGTGAATTTTCCACTTCACTTGGCGATGCACCCGGATAAATAATCTGAATATTAAGAATAGGCGGAGAAAACTTGGGCATCAGTTCAGCACTGAGACTGTTGTAGCTTAAAATTCCTAAAACCGTAAGCAGCAAAAACAGAACAATGACATATACCGGTCGCTTTATTGATAATTCTGAAATTTTCATCTTCTTAAAAATTTTAATTTATCATTGCTGAATATTTTTTACTCTTGTTCCATCCGAAACATTTATTAGTCCGGCAACTACAATATTTTCTCCGGCGTTCAATCCTTGCAAAACTTCCACCTGATCACCAACCATCTCACCGATAATTACACCTCGTTTTTTTGCAGTGCCGTTTACAACAACAAACACATTTGCTGCCTGGATACTTCCGCTGATTGCATTTCGCGGAATTAAGATTCCGTTCTTTTGATCTTTCGAATTGAAAAGCACAGTAACGAACATTCCCGACTTTAATTGTTTTTTATGATCTGTAATTGTTATCTCAACAGGAAAATTTAGTGAACGATCGGCTTTCTCTCCGATAAAATTAATTTTGCCGGTAAAGATTTCTTCCGGAAATGTTTCGCCTTTAATTGTTACCGGCTGCGATTTGCTTATGCTTAACAGTTGTTTTTCGGTAACATAGCACATCGCTTTCAATTGGGAGTCGTCAATGATATCAAAAAGTTTAGTGCCGGGACTTATAAAACTGCCTACTTCAATGTATCGTTTGTAAATTGTTCCTGAAATCGGTGCTTTTAATGAAGCATCTTCAAGCCGCCGTTTACTTGTAAGATAACGGCTTTCTGCTGCAATCATTTGTGTGCGGATATTATCAAGCTGCTGATCTGTAACTCCTCCCTGTTCATTAGAGCTTTTAAATCGTTCGTAATCTTTTTTCAATGTTTCATAAGCTGCTTCATTTGAAGCAACCTCAGTTCGAAGCATTTCGCAATCAAGCTGGATCAGCATTTTACCTTTGCTTACATAACTTCCTTCATCTGCATAAATGTTTAAAATGCGTCCCATTACATCCGACACAAACTGCAGATCGCGCAAGGCTTCCAGCACACCGCTTGATGAAAATTCCACCGAGTAAGTGCTGTCTTTAACTGTTGAAATTTTTACTGCAACTGCGGATGAAGCATCAGCAACCATCTCTGTTTTCTTTAAGGTAGCTTGTTTATTCAGTATAAGAACAACCACAATGAATGCAATTACTGCAAACACAGATAAAATGTAAATCGTCTTTTTCATACTATTAATTTTTTAAGTTTTTATTTTTCATTCATTAAATCGCGGATGTTGCCGCTTGTTTTCTTCAGATCGATATATGCTTTCATATAATCACTCAAAGCGTTGGAGTAGCTTAACTGTGCCTGTATAAGCGATTGACTTGCGTTTAAAATATCTGACATCGAAGAAAGACCGAGCACAAAGTTGTTCTCCGTAATATTGAATACATCTTCTGCAAGGCTCTGATTATCGCGCTGTAATTCAATAGTGTTTCGGGCATCGTTTAGTTTCATCCGCGCATTCATATAAGTCATATTCAACGATTGTTCGAGAATGCCTGCATCTTCTTCTGTCTTCTGAACTTCAATACTGTTTTGCCAGATCTTAGCGTTGCGTGAGAATCCGCTGAATATCGGTATCCTTAAGTTTAATCCAATAACAGAGCTTGGATACCAGTAATTTGTTTTGCCTTTGAAAAACTCATCGCTTACACCGTTGTATTGATAATTAAACATAAGAGAAAGAACAGGCAGGTTTTCATAAACTGCTGATTTTTTCTGAAGCTTAACCATATCAAGTTTTCCCATAAGTAAACGATATGGAGTTTGATTATCGAGCGAGAAAATCATTTCAGTTTTATCTTTTACTTTCTCTTCAAACAGCGCAAGATTTATTTCCTGTATTTCAATCGGAGTGTTTATATTAAATCCCATTTGAAGCTTCAATAAATTCTTTTGAACTTCTGCTGCGTTTTTAATTCCGCTTTTCTGAGTTGTAAGATTCACAAGACTTACTCTCAATCTGTCAACATCAACTTTTTTAACCAATCCGTTCTCGTAGTTCAGCACCATCATTTTTAACATCTTGTCAACAAGTTCAATACTCCGTTCCATCTGGCTGACTGCATATTCGGTGGATTGTATGCTGTAAAAAAGATTTGCAACCTGATATATAACTTCCTCTTCGTTGGATTCAAGTCCGAGCTCGGCAATTTCCTCTGCAGTTTTTGCAATGCTCAGAGTATTAAAAAGTGAAAAGTTTAATATTTGCTGATTAAGCGTTACTCCCACATTTGCATTGTAATTAGTTCCCATCTCAATTGTCATATACTTTGGTGCATCGGGATCTTGAGCTGAAGGCGGAAGCATACTGTTTATGAAATTCGGCATAATGAACTTCGCTTTTTTCAGATTGTCGTTCAGGCTTGCCGAACCGTTGATCTGCGGAAGTAAAGTGCCTAAAATTTCTTTTCGTGCGTAGGCAGCTTTTTCTATATCATAGTGTGTTTTTTTCAGACTGCGATTGTTATCGAGTGCATATTCCAGGCATTGCTGTAACGAATAAACATTCTGGGAAAAAATATTCGTTGAGCCAATTAAAGTGCCGAACACTATGCAGACCGATTTTATAAAATACGATTTCATAACGCATCGTTATAATAATTTTTTTCCCTTCTCCGAAACGATAGCCCGCAAATGATATTCAATAGTATCTTCGAAGTATGATTTAGTGATATAAGGATTATGATTAATTAAACCATTGATATAAAATCCGAAAACAGAATAAGCGATATACCGGCTGATAAATTCAACGTCCAAATCTTTTAAGTAAACTCCTTCTTTGATTCCCTGCTTTAAGTTCGCTTCCATTTTCTGTTGAAATAAATCCGATCCGATAAGATGCTCTGACATTGCATGATTTGGATTAAACCGCATAATATCGTAGAAAAAAATCGGACTGAGCACAGTAAAAAAATGATTGATCTGCAAAAAGCTGCTGCGGAGATTTTCAATTGCCGAATTTGATTTGTCATTCAGTCCGCTCATTGCTTTCTGCATATCGGATGAGATGGACGAGATGCACTCTTTCAGCAGCTCATCCTTGGAAGAAAAATGATTGTAGATAGTTTTTTTCGTAATACGCATTTTGCCGGCAACCTCTTCCAATGAAAGACGCAGACCGTCCTGCTTAAAGACAGATATTGCTTTGTTTATATAATCCTTTTTTCGCGTATTTAATGCCATAATCAGGTTGCTGTTTTCTTTACAAAGTTAACTAATGCAAAATTACACAATTTACACTAATTAGACAAATATAGTGTAATTATTAAAAATGGGGGTATTATGATTAACTAAGGAATTTTAAGAGGTAGAAGATTGTTATTTCAGTTAGAGGGTGAGAAAACTCAATGAGTTATTTCTAAACGAAATCTTAGCGGAAGTACTAAGGTTGAGTTTTGCGACTTTTTGTTTACGTGAACTACCGTTTTTAGTTTGAATTTTTGCCTGTTCCAAATTCTCGCTCTTTTGATGAAAGAAATTTTCGTTCTTTTTAATTGTGTGTTATCTGCCGGTTGTTTCTTTATTTTGTCCAATGTAAGATATAGATGGTATTGTATGATAATTATCTTTTTTCCAAAATCTTAATAAGAAATCAATATCTTCCAAATATTTTTTGCCAATATCATTTTTAAAAAATGATAACCTAGATTTACAATTATCAATACAATACATAACCAATTCTGTTGACACACTTTTATCCATTAATAAATGCATTACATGTTCTTCACAATCTTCTTCTTTAAAATATGGATTGGATGACATTGGAAATGCTGAATTTACAGCCAGTGCTATTTCAACTCCACTTTTTGGATTAAAGAAGACCAATCCTGTATCTGATACTTCTGAAAAGTCTTTATACTTATCTTTTGAATCAAAAAAACCTTCATTTCTAGCTCTTTGGTTTGCCTCTTTAATTTCTTTTTCAGATAGATTTAAAGTATTATTAAAAAATTCAATGTACCCTTCAACAAATTCCTCAATTTTTTTTGATGGTAAAAATGCTATCTGTGAGCCATTGTTAAAATCTTTAAATGCTAATAATTGTTTATTAAGCATTTCATCTGTTGCTTGCCTTGGATGGTCTAAAAAGTTAACTGACATTCTGCTTTCCAATGAATTTTTTTCGTCAAGAATTAAATCAGGGTTAAATTGCTGTTGAAAAAACACACCAGAAAACCACCATTCATTTTTCCATTGAACAATACCCATAAATAAAATTGTATCTGATTCTTTTAAAGTATGTGAATGGTCAAAAGATTTCTTTGTTAAGTTAAATTTTTTACCAGATGCAATATGCTCAATGAATATATTGATGTTGTCCTGTCCTTTGTACAAGAAAAATCCCTGTATTTTTTTTGATATAGTTAAAAAGTCTTTAGTCAGAAGATGATTTTTGCCTAAAATTTCAGAAACCCATTCTTTACCTATTAAGCTAAGCAGCCGAGTATAAACCCTATGTATATTTCTGTCCCTATTCTCATTTAAGAACATCACCAAATTCTCATCATCTTTGCTGGTTTCAATTATTTCAAACTCTTGTTTTTGTAGTCTTAAAAAAGTATCTGGATAAAACAGGTAAGTTTTAAACAGTACCGTATCTATTAAATTACGTGCAACATAAAAATCTTCTTCATCTTCATCTATTTGATAAAACGATTTTAAATATTTATTCTCAGGGGCATGATCCCATGCTTTATCAAATATATCCATTATTTTTTCTGAAGTTTCAAAAATAAAATTATTAAAAGGTGATATGAATTTTTCATCCTGCACTGAATTAATAAAATACCAGATTAAGAAACTAATGTTCTGCGGATTTATTTCTTTTTCATAATACTCATCCAGAACATAAAAAGGAAGTTGTTTATTATATAATCGTAGATGTGCTTTGACAAAAGAGTTCCAAATATTAGTTTCTGAAATTATATCTTCGAAATATGATGTTAAAAAGCAAGATAACAAGTTAATATCTTTTTTATCTAAGTACATTTGTAAAACAAACGACTTTTTATTTATCGTAATAGCTCTTTTGACATCATTACAGACTTTGAGGTAAAAACTATCTGTTATTGTTTGTTTTTTGTACGGTTTTATTTCTAACCAATCTTTTATATAGATTCTTGTATCCATTCAGTTTGTCGTATAATTATATTTTTTTGCCATCTTGTACCAACATTCTCGGTTTAGCGATGTGGCGGTTTTTAGCACTAATGTTCTTTCCTTGAGCCTTGCACAAATGTCCAATCGAAGCCATTCAGCCCCGCTTTTGGCAATACCTTGTTAGAGGTCCGTAGTTTTTCTGTCTTGTATTTTACTATAGTCATTACCTTTAATTGAAAAGGCATCAGCCTGACGCACACAAAATCTGTGTTAGCAAATGGGTTTTATTTATCTATTAATATTCAATTTCTAAAGGCAACTCACCCGCTGACTCTATTAATATTCTCACGTCATTTAATCCGATAGCTCCTTTGAAAATATTTTTTTCTTTTATCAGTTGATTAATCCTTGCATGTAAATCAATGGGGTCAGATACTGATACTTTCTCAACAGTATCAACTCCTAAATCATAAAGCATCTGTGCATAAGTTACCCCAACCCATTTAATTCTTGATAAATCAGCTAATTTGGTTAATTCCAAAATTTGTTGATATTTTATTCCCGTTGACTCAGCAAGTTTCTGTCTATCTGACTTTTTAACGACCCCGTCATATAGCTTTTCTGTATTTGTAATTCCAAGATTATCTAAACTCTCAATCGTTTCTTTTGCAATCTCGATAAATTCAGAAATCTTATTAGGTTTTGGAAGAGTGCTATTTAATTCTCGAAGCAGAATAGTCAAATAATCATAAGATAGACATTTGACCTTTGATAATTCCGAAAGCATGTCCTTTTTTTTGAGCAAATGAATCAATCCTTTAACATTTTTAATTCCAATGCTTTTAAAATATTCAAATCTCTCATCCAGTTTGTCCTTGAGAATCAATCTACTCGGGGGCAAAGAAGCCGATTTTAATTTTAACCGATAATCATCAATTGATATTTTTTCTAAGTCAATATAGTATCCCATTTTTCAGTACTTTTTAATAGATTATTAATGTGCTCTTTAGTTCGTTACACTTGCTGCTAATGATTCGGAGCCTGGAGAAGGCGGTAATTATCAAGTGCAAATATTTGAAAAACTTTGCAAAAAAAAAATAAATTAATAAAATGAAACTGTATAATTCACGAACGCTCCGTTTTTGTAATTGAACTTTGCGCTAAAAAACTTTTCTTCAAATAACCACGGAATAAATATTTTATCCCCTTCCCAAAGATTAATTTCGGTTAATTTTTCATTTGGTATCCATTCAAGTTTTCCCTCAGGAGAATCAATTAACTCTCCTTCAAACTCATCAGAAGTAAACAGGAAAACATACCAGTCATCTTTACCATCAAACAAAGGAAAAGTAATGAATCCCTTCATCTTTATGTTTTTAACTTTTAATCCGCTCTCTTCCAGTATTTCCCTCACTGCGCACTCTTCCGGTGATTCACCCGGTTCAAATTTTCCTCCAAGTCCGTTCCACTTACCTTCGTGATAATCATTCTTCTTCTTATTCCGGTAAATCATTAAAGTTGAATTATTTTTTTTATCTGTTACATAGCAAAGAGTTGCAAGTTTCATAATTCTTAGTTTAAAATTATTGTGATTTTTTTAGTTGTTGAAAAATATAATAAAACAATATATGTTCTTTACCATAATTATCAAGAAAATATTTTTTTACAAAAGATATTTTTTATTTGCAGATTTATTGATCAAGTATAAATTAACATAGGAAATAAATAAGATTAATCGGAGAAAATAATTTAATGGAACTGAACGAATTAAACTTGCAGACAACAGACGATAACGAAAATCCGTTTGCAATCCGTAACGAAAACATTTTTGGCTTTGATGTTTTTGAAGCCGCAAAGAAAAAGCCGAAAGATCCTGAAGATGACTATGATGACAAGGAAGAAGATGATGATGACTATTATAACAGCGAGGATGAAGAGGATGATTTGTTAGACGAAGAACCCGAAGATGAAGATGATATTTATGAAGAGGATTTTGACTTTGATGAAGACGATGACGAGGATGAAGATTTTGACGATGACGAATCGGGCTTTTAAAGATTAAATATTGAGTGAGATTAATAATTGAAATTAATCTCACTGCCTTTTATTTTTTTCAATATTTAATAGCCTAAATAGCCAGCCTTTAATAAATAATTTTTAACATAATCATCAACCCCGTCTTCTAAGGCTGATGTTGCCCTGTTATAGCCGGCAGCGTTTATTTTTTTAAGATTTGCTTCGGTAAAGTACTGGTATTTATCTTCAAGATGCTGAGGAAGATCAATATATTCGATATTAACGGGCTTGCCCACAGCATTGAACAATGCAGCGATAAGATCATTCCAGGTTCTTGCTTTTCCGGAACCGACATTAAATAATCCGTTTATGTTTTGGTTATCCAGGAAATATAATGTCATATCAACGGCATCTTTTACATAAACAAAATCACGCATTTGTTCGCCGTCTTTATATTTTGCATTTAAAGATTTAAATAAACGGACTTTTCCCGTATCTCTGATCTGTTCAAAAGCTTTGTGAACAACAGAGCGCATATCGCCTTTGTGATATTCGTTAGAACCATAAACGTTAAAATATTTTAATCCAACGATTCTGTTTAATATATGATTTCTTTTTGCCCAAAGATCAAAAAGATGTTTTGAATATCCATACATATTTAACGGGCGGAGAGTTTCAAGTTTGCTTTCATCATCATCAAAACCAAGCGTGCCATCACCATAAGTTGCAGCAGAAGATGCGTAAATGAATCTTATATTTTTCTCAACGCAATATTTTGCAAGCTCTTTTGTATAATGAAAATTATTATCCATTAAATGATCAGCATCTTTTTCTGTGGTTGAAGAATTTGCACCCATATGAATTATCGCTTCAACATTATATGGAATAACATCATCAAGAATTTGTTCTATGAACTCAAGCTTGTTAACAAAGTCTTCATACCTAAGCCCGACAAGATTTTTCCATTTTTCACTTTTGCCAAGTTCATCAACAACAATAATGTTTGTTTTGCCAAGCTGATTTAATTTCCAGACAATTGCGCTGCCGATAAATCCTGCACCACCTGTAACAACTATCATAAAAAATCCTTTTGAAAATTTGATGAAGTAATTTAAATATAATTGAGCGGGTTTTAAAAAAGATAAAATCAGAACCAAACTTGACTTAC
>JAVEUY010000030.1:0-13504 GCA_034005315.1 Ignavibacteriaceae bacterium
CAGACTCACAGAGGTTCCTTCTTTGTAGATTTCAGATTTGATAAAGGAGACGGCGGGCCTGTATTAGAACAGCTCGGAATAAATCTGTTATTATCATTTAATAGCGGGCATCCGTTTACTTATTCGACATGGGCAGGTTTAGGTCAGTCATCTGCATGGACAGGCGGACTTACTCCAATTGGCACTGGTGATACCAGAGGCAGAAGACCTTATGGACCAATAAACTCTTCAACAACTCCGTGGGTATATAATTTTGACCTTAGAGTTGATAAGACTGTAAACCTTTACAACTTTGACTTTAACATCTATGTTCAGGTTTATAATTTGCTAAATACAAAGAATGCAATAAATGTTTATGATAAAACTGGCAATGCAAATGATGATGGGTTCTTAAGTACATCAGATGCTAAAACTCTAATTGCAAATCCCAGATATACAGAAAGATTTGCTGACCTTTACAGAGCAATCAGTTTAGGCAACAGAGCAGCCGCTTATAACATTTATGGTTTTGATGTTTTCGGTCCTCCAAGACAGCTGGTTGCCGGCATTTTGGTTAACTTTTAATTTATAGGAGATTATAATGTTATCCTATAAAAAATATAATTTATGTGGAGGTTATTTAATATGAAAAAACTCAATTTATTAAGTTTAATAATAATTCTCTTTTCCTTTTTCATAGCTTCAAATAGTTTGCTGGCAAATTATAAAGGTGAGGAAAAAGATAAAGGGAAAAAACCAGCGCTTCAGAAGACAACAGCACTTAACCCGCGACAGAGTCTGATGAATATAAATAAAGTCACCATGTGGGTCTCGGACGAAGGATTCCATGATTGGGTAGTTGCTTCTGGCTGGAACGGAGCTTACCCAAGTGGCAGCAGCGTCGGAGCTATCTTTGCTGAAGGCGTTGTTTGGGGCGGACAGATAAATGACGGAAACAGTCCGGCTGTCAGAGTAAATGGAAACACTTATGGAACAGGCTGTGCCCCTATTACACGTTTGTATAGAGTAAGACCTGATTATTTATGGGGAGATCTAACTGATGATGCGGCTACATTTAATGATATCCCTACTTCTTCTGTTACTTCTGCCAATATTCAGGAAATCAAAGATCAGTATGCTGCTGATTGGGCTGAATGGCCTGTTAATGAAGGTGCGTTATATGATGAACGTAATGGAATCCCCGGCTATCAGCCTGCAGTTGATTTAAACAATAACGGTATATTTGAACCCGAAGAGGGTGATATACCTGGTGTTCCGGGCGCATCCCAATCGTTATATATCAAATATAATGATGGTCTTTCTGAATCAAACTATGGTTCACCGCCAATTGGTTTGGAAGTTTCAGAAACATATTGGGCTTATGCTGCTTCGGGTGCTTTGGGTAATGTGATTTTTAAAAAGATGGACTTGATTTATACCGGAACTTCTAATTCATCAAGTAATGCTACAATTGATAGTTTCTTTATTGTTCAATGGGCTGACCCTGATGTTGGAACATCATCAGATGACTTTGCCGGTTGCGATACTGTATTAAACATGGGATATTCTTATAGCTCCGGAACATCTGATGCAACTTATGCAGGTTTGGAATTAGCCCCGCCTGCTGTAGGTTATGACTTCTTACAAGGTGCTTCAAGATTTACCGGTGACCCGAATGACAGTGCATTGTTTGATCTTAAGTGGAGAAAAGGTTACAAGTACTTTAATGAAAAACCGATGAGTTCCTATATTTATTTTGCTGCCGGAGGCGCCTGGAGTGATCCTGGATTTAACTACAACGGAACTCTTGAATTTTATAATTTGATGAGAGGTTTTTTACCTATCCCAAGATATCCGAGTGCTAGTCCTTTCCCGGATGAAGTAACAGACATAACCCCGTTTGGAACTTATTTACTTGCCGGCGACCCTGTTAGTGGAACTGGTAAGATTGACGGAAATGTTGAAGGTCCAGGAGATAGAAGAATTATGGTGGTTAATGGACCGATTTCTCTAAGCTTAGGCGATACGGCACAAATAGTATTGGGACTTGTATATGGTTTAGGAAAAAATAATCTCTCAAGTATAAGTGTAATGAAATATTATGATTCTTTTGCTCAATATGCTTATGATCAGTTGTTTGACGTGCCTTTAATGCCCCCTCCAACTGTAAAATCTGTTGCTTTAGACAATGAGATTTCAATTTATTGGAATGAAACTGCAAGTTTACAGGATATTACTGAAAATCGAACTTACGGTCCTTATGAATTTCAGGCATACGCGGTATATCAACTGCCGCCCGGAAGTAAAGATATTGCGGACGGTATAAGAGTAGCTACATACGATGTTGTTGATAATATTAGCTTCTTATCTGATAAAATATTGGATGATAATACCGGTATCGTTTATACACGTCCGTTAGTTCCGTTAGATAACGTGAGCGGTGTAAAAAGAAGAATGTTAATTGATAAAGATTATTTGAGAAATAAACCATTGATTAACGGACAATCATATACCTTTGCTGTTACAGCTATTGGTTATAAAGATGATCCTTCATTACCATCTTATATTCTGGAATCTGCACCAACAATCATTGAAATAGTACCACAGACTACTAATCCGGGAGTAACTTATTCTACAACAGCCGGTGATAGTATTTCTGTTATACACAACGGCGGCAGTGATGGTTCTGTTGAGGTTATTGTTCTTGATCCAACCAAAGTTAACGGTCATAGTTATAAAGTAACCTTTGAAGCAGATGGTACCTGGTCGCTAACTGATGTAACTGAAGGAGTTGTGAAGTTAGAAAATCAGGAAAATCAGAGCGGCGATGAAAATTACTTTGTTATTGATGGTCTGCTGATTAAAGTTATTGGTCCTCCGGTTGATATTAATACCTGGTCATTTACACCTTCTGCAGACAGATGGTTTACAGGTGTTAATGCTGGCGGCGAACAATTCTTTGGCGGATTGCTTTTAGGCTCAGACTTTTTTGGCAGTAATATAACGCCCGATCAATACGTTACCGTTGAATTAAGATTTGTTACCGATAGAGAAAACGGACAGAGAGCATACAGATATTTAAGAGGCGGTACGCCAAGTTATGGTTATATGGATTATGAAAAACAATATTTCACTTTGTGGGATGTAGATGCTAATCCTCCACAGCAATTATCTGTTGCTTATGTTGAGCAAGAAGGCAGCCCCGCTGCTGATGCTACCTGGAGACCTACAGATAATAACGGTGATAGAGAATATTTGTTCTTCTTAAAAGCACCATATAGCGATACTCCGGATGCATACTTTACATCCAGAAATGCATTATCTCAGGCAGATGAGCTTCCAACTCTATATGCATTATGGCCATTGCAGCGCGGAACAATGCCGTTTAATCCTCAGGATGGACAGGTATTTAAAATTATACCTAACTATGCTAATACAGTTGATGATGAATTCACATTTACTGCCCCTGCTGCACCAACTTATAGCGGAGATAAGGCTAAAACTGATGTTGAAAAAGTCAACGTATTCCCAAATCCATATTATGGATATCAGTATAGAGAAACAGCACCAAATAATAAATATGTGACTTTTAATCACTTGCCGGATAATGCTGTTATCAGAATATTTGATCTAAGCGGTGTGCTTGTTAAAACAATAAACCATGTTCCTAATCAGGGACAATTTGAAACCTGGAATCTGGCAAACGATAATAACTATCCTGTAGCCAGCGGTATCTATATCGTTTATATCGATATGCCGGATTTAGGAACAACAAAGATCTTAAAATTAGCTGTTATTCAAGAACAGCAGATGTTAAAAGTATATTGATATTTAAAAGAGTACAAGCTTAAGTGCTTGTACTCTTAAATAAAATTTTAATTATTTCGGAGGAAATTATGTTTCAAATGAAAAGAATAATGTTCATACTCTTGATACTGAGCTTCTCAGTCTTTGAAACATTCGGTGGTGGTCACAATCGTGCAGGTACCTCAGCCTCACCAGAATTAAGAATTCCGGTTGGTGCAAGATACTTTGCAATGTCAGGTGCTACAATTGCCAATGTTACAGGTCTGGAAAGTATTTACTGGAATCCGGCTGGCGTTGATTTTAGTCCCACATCAGCCAACGCTTTGTTTTCATATCGTTCTTATATGGCAGATATGAGTGTCAATTATGTGGCTGCAAGCGGAAGACTAGGCGACTTCGGCTCTCTTGGATTATCTATCAGATCTTTTAGTATCGGAGATATTCAAGAGACAACTATGGATCAGCCTGATGGAACAGGTGCCATAATCAGCCCAACATTTTTTGTGTTAGGTTTAACTTACTCAAAACAGTTAACTGACAGAATTTCTGTTGGAGCTAATTTTAATTTAATTAATGAATCTATAGACAGAGTTTCTGCCTCAGGATTCAGTTTTGATTTCGGTGTTCAGTACAGGGATATGCTTGAAGTTCGCGGTTTAGACCTTGGTGTAGTTGTCAGAAATCTTGGCTCTCCAATGAAATTTGACGGTAACGCACTCTATATAAATGCGGTCGATCCGAATTCAAACAGAGGACCAACATATCTATTGGTTGAAGCAGCAACTGCTGAACTGCCATCAGATATATCAATTGGTCTTTCATATACAAGCAAATTTGATGAAGAAAATGCTGTAACAATAGCAGGTGCATTCCAAAACAATAACTATACTTATGACGATTATAAGTTCGGCGCAGAATATTCATATAAAGATATTCTCTTTGTAAGAGGTGGCTATCTTTTCTCGCCGCAGTCAACAGATGATACACCAAACATCTTTCAGAATTATACACTCGGTTTGGGATTAAACTTTAAACAGTTTAGCGGTATTGATCTCTCGCTTGATTATGCATTTGTTCCTGTTAAGTATTTCGATTCAAATCATATATTTGCACTATCATTCGGCTTCTAAGCCGCAGCGGTAGATGCTCTTTTAATCCGTGCAGATCAAAACTGCACGGATTTTTTTTACTCACATAAGATATTTTTCTGACTGTTCAACCTTATTTACCGTTTATGTATTTTTATATGCAAAAAGATTTTACTTATCTGAGTTTTGCACAAAGACTATTATTCCTTTAATAAATTTACAAGGAGATTAATATGAAACATTTAATTATTTCAGGTTTGATTATGATTTTTACTGTATCACTCTTTTCACAGCAGACGGAAGTGCCTCTGATTCCAATGAAAGATTTTTTCAGGAATCCTGAAAAGAGAAGCTTCCAAATTTCACCCGATGGAAATTTTTTATCCTTTATGCAGCCGGTTAATTCCAGAATGAATGTGTTTATTCAAAAAATCGGAGAAGAAGAAACAACACAGATTACATTTGCAACAGAAAGAGATATTGCCGGATATTTCTGGAAAGGCAATAACAGGATTATTTATATCCAGGATTCTAAAGGTGATGAGAATTTCAGACTGTATGCAGTTGACCGCGATGGCAGAAATCAAAAAGATCTGACACCGTTTGAAAAAGTGCGGGCAGGTATTGTTGATGACCTTGAAGATAATCCGGACGAAATGCTGATACAGTTAAACAAAAATAATCCTCAGGTATTTGATGTTTACAGAATTAATGTTAACAACGGAGAAATGACTGAAGTTGGACAAAATCCGGGCAATATAACAGGCTGGTTAACTGATCACGACGGCAAATTAAGAATTGCAACAACAACGGATGGAGTTAATTCAAGCGTTCTTTATCGCGATACTGAAGATCAGGACTTTAAACCTTTGATTACCACAACATTTAAAGAAACTCTTGCCCCGCTTTTCTTTACTTTCGATAATAAAAATCTTTATATGGCTTCAAATATTGGAAGAGATAAATCAGCAATTGTTGAATATAACATTGCAGATAATAAGGAAGTAAAAGTTTTATATGAAAATCCTGATTATGATGTTGAAAACTTAAGCTACTCAAGGAAACGAAAAGAAATTACTTTCGCCTCCTATGTTGGATGGAAACAAGAATATCATTTCTTTGATAAAGCAACAAAAGAAATATATGACGATTTAAATTCTAGATTATCGGGATTGCAAATTGCAGTTGTAGGTAATAACAAAGATGAAGATAAGCTATTGGTGAGGACATATAGTGACAAATCACTTGGAGCATATTATTTCTACGATGTTAAGACAAAGGATCTTAAAAAGCTTTCCGATGTAAGTCCTTGGCTTGATGAAAAATATCTTTCAGATCAAAAACCGATTACATACAAATCACGGGATGGATTAACGATTAATGGTTACTTAACATTACCAAAAGGAGTTGAACCAAAAAATCTTCCTGTTGTTGTTAATCCTCACGGTGGTCCCTGGGCACGCGATTCGTGGGGTTTCAATCCTGAAGTTCAGTTCCTTGCAAACAGAGGTTATGCAGTATTACAAATGAATTTCAGAGGATCTACCGGCTATGGAAAAGAATTCTGGGAAATATCATTTAAACAATGGGGCAAAACCATGCAGGATGATATTTCTGATGGCGTCAAATGGTTGATTGAACAAGGAATTGCTGATCCAAAAAGAGTTGGTATTTACGGCGGCTCTTATGGCGGTTATGCAACTCTCGCCGGATTAACATTCTCTCCGGAACTTTATGCCTGCGGAGTTGATTATGTAGGAGTTTCAAACTTATTTACTTTTCAGAATTCTATTCCTCCTTATTGGGCACCTATGAGAGAGATGCTTTATGAGATGGTTGGAAATCCCGAAAAGGATTCTTTACTACTTCGCGATGCTTCACCTGTTTTCCATGTTGATAAAATTGTTGCCCCTTTGTTTATTGCTCAAGGTGCTCACGATCCCAGGGTTAATAAGAATGAATCAGATCAGATGGTCGAAGCATTGAAGAAAAGAGGAATTGATGTTCCGTATATGGTTAAAGATAATGAAGGTCACGGTTTCAGAAATGAAGAAAACAGATTTGATTTTTATGATGCGATGGAACAGTTCTTCTCGAAGTATCTTGGCGGAAGAGCAGCTAAGTTAAAGTAATTATTATATAGATAAAGAGCGAAGTGAAGTAATCCAACAGATCACTTCGCTTCGCCCGAAATATTTCTAAACAGCCAACGGTCTATCCTTTTTATTATAATACCACTTGTAAACAATAAGTGCAACTGCAGATATCAATCCGATTGCAGTAAAATAGTACCATATCAGATGCGCATCTGTATAATATGCAGCTCTTTGAATTTCTGTTAAACCTTGTGGTAATATTTTTGGATCCGGACAGTATTTTTCTAATAAAAATCCCGAAATGACTCCGCCTGCAATATAAGATATGAAAGAGTGCAAATGGCTGAAACCAAGATAAACACCTTCTTCTCCTTTTGGTGCCTGCAAAGAAAAGAATTCTAAAAATCTTGGGGAGATAAAACACTCTGCTAAACCCTGTAAACCAATTCCAACTATCATCATAATTGTGTATGGATGAAATATTATTCCAACCAGCGGAATTTCAGTGCCGAAAATCCCCTGCAGCCAGGGACCAAGAGACATTGAGAAGGCTGATAAGGGCATTATAAACATACCGACCAGCATTGAATTTACTGCTGATTTTTTTCTCATTACTTGTGTAATAATCAACACAAATACCATTACAATAAATGGATTAACATTTGCAAGCCACTCTGGATTTGCATCATTGCCTACCATCCTTAAAACAAATTTTGGCATACTTTGGTAAAGCTGTCCTTGTATAAGCCAGAAGCCTGAGATAATTAATGTAAGCAGGATCAATCTTGAATTAGTCAAAATTTTAAACAGTGCGCTTAAAATTTCTTTAAAAGATTTTCTATCGGTTTTTAACTCAAGATTCCTGAATAAAAAGATAGCAAGCAGTAAAGCAATAAAAGACATACCTGCAGAAAAGAAATTTATATATTCCAGACCCAGTCCTTTTCGGATCCACGGAACAACGGTCTTTCCGCTGAATGCACCTATATTAACAATCCAGTAAAAAATTGAAAAAGCTCTTGCTCTGTTTACCGCGTCAGATGTTTTTGCAACAGTGCCGGTTATTAATGGTTTAATAAAAGATGCACCAACCATCAAAACGATCAGGAAGAAGATGACAGATGCTTTTGAATAAGTTATACCCAGAAAAAAATATCCGATTGTAAGTAAACCAAAGGCAAGAATTAATCCGTTTTTAAAACCAATTCTATCGCTGATCGCTCCTGAAAAAGGTGGAAGTAAATACAAAAATCCTGCAAATAATCCGGCGATAGTATTGCCCCATAAATCATCAAACCCCACTAAATCGGTTAAGTAAACTGTAAGCAGGATAAAAAAGCCATAATAAGCCGCTCTTTCACAGAGCTCCATTAAATTGGCTAACCAAAAATCTTTAGGAAATTTCCAGCCCAGCTTTGCTGCTGACTGATCAGCTATTGGATTGTTTGAAGAAGACAATATTAACCTCTGCTATTTTGATAAATTGAAAGTGGTAAGATATAATTTTTATTTTAATTATTTATTCTTTGAAATGAATTTCATTGAGCCGGAATTAATACAATATCTCAATCCTGTTGGAGGAGGTCCGTCTTCAAAAACGTGACCCAGATGCCCGCTGCATTTAGCACACATTACTTCTGTTCTTATCATCCCATAACTTTTGTCTTCTATATAAATGATGCGGCTGCTGTCTATCGGTTCAAAATAACTTGGCCAGCCGCAGCCGGATTCAAATTTTGTATCTGAATCAAATAATTCTGTTCCACAGCCTGCACAGATATATATCCCGGTTTCAAAATAATCCCAATACTTTCCTGTAAAAGGTCTCTCTGTTCCCTTTTCTCTCAGGATATTATATTCTTCAGATGTTAATTCTTTTTTCCACTCTTCTTCAGTTTTAATAATTTTTTGTTTCATAATTCTTTCTTTTGATTTTATGGTATCTTGTTCATTCTGGCTGCTAAAGATTTTATTTTGTTCAGGATAAGTTGGTTTAAATAACATCCATAAAACAACTCCTGATACAATAAAAATGAAAACGTAAACATTCCTCTTCATATAAGAGATATTTCCTGGCTATATTTGTGTATAAAATATAAAGTTTTATTCAGAATATTTTCATATAAATGATAATTATCAACTCAATAATTTTATCAACAGGAGAGTTAATATGGAATTAAAAGATGTAATTGAAAAACGTACAAGCATAAGAATGTTTACTGATCAGAAAGTTCCGGTTGAAGATATAAAAGAAATAGTCAGAAGAGCCGGACTTGCACCAAGTATAAATAATTCTCAGCCCTGGAAGTTTATAGCAATTACTAATAATGTCATCATTGACCAAATGGGTGGAATTGTTCAACAAAAAGTACTTGAGCTTTTTCCGCATGAAAACATTGAAGAAAAGATGTTTGCACAGGCAAAGGTATTAAAAGCATCAACTTTCTTTATGGATGCACCACTATTAATTGCGGTTGAGATGAGTCCTTATAAAGCCATTGTTGAAGAACTGTTAAAAGGTCGTGAACTTAGTTTGGAAGATGTTAACAGATTAAGAAATTATCCAAACATTCAATCTATCGGCGCTGCTGTAGAAAATTTAATTTTGTCCGCATTTGATCTTGGTTATGGCGCTTGCTGGCTTTCTGGATTGCTTATTGCCAGAGATGAATTAGAAAAATTACTGGGAATAAAATCTCCGAATATTTTAGCTGCCTGTGTAGCTATTGGTAAACCAAGAGAAACCAGCCAACAAAGAGAAAAGAAAGAATTGAACGAAATATTTAAGCTTATTGAATAAAAGTTCTATTTAGCCGCAGTGCTTTTTTTACAGGTATGTGCAAATAAGTACATGCGGCTATTCTTCCGGCTGCAAATGCAATAGTAGCTGCAACTGCACCTACTAACCAGAAGTATTTTATACAAACAGCAACAACAAGCATTATTCCGAAAAACTCTATAGCGGTACCATAAGTAATTTGTTTAGTCTCCTTAGTTTTAACTAATAATGCTCTTTGAAAGCTGATTAAAACTGTAAGTACCGGAAAAAATGACAGTATTTTTAAAGGAATTCTTGCAAACTCTGCTAATGAACTTGATAGTCCGGAAATATTTTTAAACCAAATTTCTGCCAATGGAGTAAAGGCGACCAGTATTAAACTGCCTGCAGAAAAGATAGCAAGTTTAACAGCAAAGCTTTTTAAATTTTTGTGATTAATAAAATTATCTCCCGATAACGCTATTACCACTTCCTGATAAGATAATCCAACTGCACGGAAGATAAACACAAGTGATGTTACCACCGGCATTACAGCAAAGGATTCTATTGCCATTCTGCTTTGTCCGATAAAAAAAGTTACAAACGGCTGAATACCCAAAGTCAACAAAGAAGTAAGAGCAAGCGGATAATAAAATTTCAGAATAGACTTTTGTGATAGTTTTGTATCTGCAGATTCCGTTTCAGATTTGAGACCGGAAATGATTTTAGAAGCCATTATTTTACTTGCGACTGCTTCGCATAATACTGCTGTTGATAATGCTGTAGCGCCTACAACAACTCCGGGAACATTTGTAAAAACAAACAACAAAAAAGCAGTTAACGATATTGAGCTAAGGCGGATCACAGTTCCGTAAGCAACTAATTTTGTTAACCCATGCGTTATTAATATTCCCTGATAAAATCTTCTGAAACCAATTGCTCCGGGCCAGGGAATTAAAATCAAAACAGCAATATGTGTAAGATGAGAAACTTCAGCAGGTAAACCGATTAAATTTTCTGTAATAAAATAAAAAACAACCGGAACACAAAAGAGACATAATAAAGCAGTTAACAAAAAAATCAACAGATAATTAAATCTGCGCAATTGTATAAACGATTTATAATTTGTAACCAATGCTGTTGAAGCGCTCATCATCATTATAACAGGTGCTTCAAAAATCATAGCTAACGAAAAAGCAATTCCATAAGCAGCAAGATTAAACTCAGGCAATGGTAACCTGGCAATAAGAGCTGAAAGGTACGGACCTTCAACAGACATCATAAGCCATGTAACTGCTAACGGCAGCCAGAATCTGAATATTGCTTTCTGAGTTAAAGGTTTTCCTGATTTCAAAATATTAAAAGAAATTTACTGCCAAACTTAAATAATATTTCCTAATCGTATGATATTATTATTAAATTACATTGAGGATTTGATATTTTTTTAAATCAGGAGAGAACGCTATGCAAAAAATCCTTTCACTTTTTATACTCGTTTTCCTTTTTATAATTACTGCATGTTCTGATAAACTCCAGCCAGAATTAACCGAACAAATAAAAGAAGGGCTTAGAAAAGATGCTAAGGAATTTATGGAATCTTTAAAAGATATTCTTGTTAAAGAAATTCAAGCACACGGAACTGCATCAGCAGTAAATGTTTGTTCCGATACTGCACAGATTCTTACAAACGATTATGGGCTGAAAAAAGGTATTTATATAAAAAGAGTTTCTTTTAAAAACAGAAATCAGAATAACATTCCGGATAAATATGAAAGCAAAGCTTTGCAGTATTTTGAAGAACTAAAATTCAGCGGCAAACTAAACGAGAATACAGAGTTCATTGAGGTTGAAGAAATTGCTGGAATTAAAAAAGTAAGATATTTAAAACCAATAATTATTCAGCCACTTTGCTTAAACTGTCACGGCAGAGAAGAAACTATGAGACGGGATGTTAAGAATATTATTAACACAAGATATCCTTACGACAAAGCCGCAGGATATAACTTAGATGATCTTCGTGGTGCTGTTTCAATAAATAAAACTTTATAATAAAGGAAAATAAAATGATTAAAAACTATCCTCTCTACCAGGTTCCAAAGATCAACTCTATACAGGAGATGCTTCTCAGATCAGTAAAAGAATATTCAGATAAAATTGCTTTGGAAGATTTGAACTTAACACCAATTAAAAGTGTAACCTATAAACAGCTTTATGATTATGTTGTAAGATTTGGAAAATCACTTTTTGAAATAGGAATTAAAGAAAGAGATCATATAGCAATCATCAGCGAAAACAGAGTTCAATGGTCTTTATCATATCTTACAGCTATGTGCTTTAATATGGTAGCAGTGCCATTGGATAAAAATCTCAATCAGAATGAACTGTTAAATATTATTCACGAATCTGATGCAAAGGCAATTATTTTTTCCGATTCATTTGAACCTTTGATGAAGGATAAAAGAGATTCCCTTTTAAATCTTAAATATTATATCAATATGGATTCAAAAGAAGATCGTGTTGATATCTTTTCAATGAGCAGACTAATTGAAAGACAAAACCCGATAATTGATCGCTTACCCTACATTGATCCGAATGCAATAAGTGAAATTATTTTTACTTCAGGTTCATTGGGAAGAGCAAAAGGAGTTATGCTGACTCAGAAAAATCTTGCATCAAATCTTGCAGCTATGACAAGCATGATAAAAATAATACCGGAAGATAAATTTCTTTCCGTTCTTCCTATACATCATAAATATGAATGCACCTGCGGACTACTTTGCCCGCTTTATGCCGGCAGTTCTGCTCATTATGCACAGTCATTAAAAACAGTTGTGGATGATCTTCAAAAAGTTAAAGCTACAATACTGCTTGGTGTGCCTTTGTTGTATGATAAAATGTTCAAGAAAATTTATAAAGGAATTCAGGAAGATAAACTAAAATCCAGAATTGTTCCGCCGCTTGTTTCTGTAACTAATTTTTTACAATCTATTGGCTGGAAGGGATCTAAAAAATTGGTGTTTAAAGAACTACATGAAAAATTCGGGGGCTCACTCAGGTTATTTATTGCCGGCGGTGCAGCACCCGATCCGAAAGTTGCTAAAGGTCTGCGCGAGCTTGGTTTTAATTTTGTACAAGGCTATGGTTTAACAGAAACATCTCCCATTGTTGCACTAAACAGATTATATAGTTTTAAAGATAATGCTGCAGGATTACCGCTTCCGGGACTGGAGATAAAAATTAATGATCCAAACGAACATGGCTCAGGCGAAATTTTTGTAAAAGGTGAAAGTGTAATGCTTGGTTACTATAAAAATCAAAAACTTACAGATGATTCAATCAAAGATGGATGGTTTAAAACAGGAGATATCGGATTTTTTGATAAAGATGGATTCCTTCATATTAACGGCAGACAGAAAAATGTAATTATTTCTAAAAGCGGTGAGAATGTTTATCCTGAAGAAATTGAAGATATTCTAATTCGCAGTCCGTTTATCCAGGAGTGTATGGTTTTTGGTGAAAAAGATGAAAAACATACTGAAATTATTTCTGCGCAAATTGTTACTGATGCAGAATCTTTTATCGAATACTCTGGAAAAAATAAAGTACAAATTACTCCCGAACTGATTAACACTCTTATTTCAGATGCGATTAAAGCGGATAATAAGGAGCTTTCAGCTTATAAACAAGTAAGAAAATATTATTTAAGAGATACTGAGTTTGAAAAAACCACGACTCAAAAAAAAAATCGCTAACTAGTAAAAGATGTAAAAAAAAAT
>JAVEUY010000406.1:0-2927 GCA_034005315.1 Ignavibacteriaceae bacterium
TGACACTATTATTTTTCTTCTTATCTCAATGTTGTTTTTTATAGCTACTCCGTTTGTATCAAAGATTAATTGGATTGATTATTTTCCACAGCCTGTTGCAGGATATTTCTATACCGGCACTGGTTCTTTGTTTCCGTTATTCCCTTGGGCTGGTTATGTAGTTTTCGGCGGGATACTTGGCAGTTATCTGGCAAGAAATCCGTTAATTTTTAAATCAAATAAATTTAGTGTTAGTCTGGCATTTTATGGAGCTTTATTGATAATTATCTCAGAACTCTGGATGTTGATAACAAACAAAGTATTTAATTATTACTATGCCAGTTCATCTTATACTCTTGACACAATATTTTTCAGATTAGGTTTTGTGTTAGTGCTTAATTCTGTCGTATCGTTTATATCTCAGAAAATTGAGTCAATACCAAAAATAATTATTATTGTAGGCAGAAATACACTTATTATATATGTTATCCATCTGATTATATTATACGGCAGCGCCTGGAATCCGGGATTGTCCGCTATCTTTGCCTCAAAACTTGATGTTGTTCCTACTATTGTTGCAGCAATTTCAATGATTACTTTGATGGTATTAATAGTTTATGTTTTTAATAAATTGAAGTTCAGAAATAAACAACTTGTAACATAAAATGAGAAAATCTACAACTACAAACCCTGCTGCAACTGAAGAAGATATTAAAATAGACTCTTCTTTACGACCAAAACTTATCAGAGAGTTTTCCGGACAGAAGAAAATTACTGATAATCTTAATGTTTTTGTTACAGCAGCTAAGAAAAGAAAAGAAGCTCTTGATCACGTTTTATTGACCGGACCACCCGGATTAGGTAAAACCACATTAGCACATATTATTGCTAACGAACTCGGTACGAAGATTAAAGTAACATCCGGACCTGTTTTAGAAAAACCAGGAGATCTTGCCGGATTGCTCACAAATCTTGAAGAGCATTCGGTACTTTTTATTGATGAAATTCATCGTCTAAGCCCTGTTGTTGAAGAATATCTTTACTCTGCAATGGAAGATTATAAACTTGATATAATGATTGAAAGCGGACCAAATGCACGCTCGGTACAGATAAGCTTGCCCAAATATACATTAGTCGGTGCTACTACAAGAGCAGGAATGCTTACTTCACCCCTAAGAGACAGGTTTGGTATTAAATTCCGTCTTGATTATTACTCAACAGAAATGCTGGATATGATTGTTAAAAGATCTGCTAAAATTCTTAATCTTAAAATTGATAAAGATGCAGCACTTGAAATAGCGAAAAGGTCAAGAGGTACACCTAGAATTGCAAACAGACTTTTAAGACGAACAAGAGATTTTGCTGATTTTGAAAATAATACTGTTATAAACATTGATATTGCTAAAAAAGCTCTTGCTGCTTTAGAGGTTGATGAATTTGGGCTGGATGAAATGGATAAAGAAATCATACTTGCGATAATTGATAAATACAATGGAGGTCCTGTTGGTTTAAATACTCTTGCAGTTGCTGTTAATGAAGATCCTGGAACAATTGAAGAAGTATATGAACCTTTTTTAATACAACAAGGATTTATCCATAGAACTCCGCGCGGCAGGGAAGCTACAGCCTTAGCCTATAAAAGGTTTGAAAGAAATAAATTTGATAATAAAAAATCTTTATTTGATCAATGAAAGGGAACGATTGTGAAAAGTATTTTTAGCCTGATTGTTATTGCTTTATTTATACAAACAGCTTTTCCTCAAAATGAACTTCGTATTCCGAATAATATTAAACCTGCATTTGAAAAGAGTACGAGATCATACGATGGAAAACCGGGCGAAAATTATTGGATTAATAAATCTGATTATAAGATAGTAGCAGAAATTAATCCTTATAGCAAAATTATAAACGGCTCAGAAGAGATAACTTATTATAATAACAGTCCGGATACACTTAAACAATTAGTCATTCGTTTATATCATAATGTTTCCAGACCTGCTGCCAGAAGAGATTTTTTCTTAAGTAAAAATGCTTTAACTGAAGGTATTCTGCTTAAAGAATTAATTGTTAATGATACTAAACTCGACCTTAATGACCGGGCTTTAGTAAATGAGACTAGTACAAATATCATCGTAAAATTAGAACAAAAAATTAATCCTGGTTCAAAAATAAACTTAAACATTAGCTGGGAGGATTCTCTTCCGCCTATTCCTTCTATCAGGTACGGAAGTTACGATTCTACTACAATGTTTATTTCATATTGGTACCCGCAGATTTCTGTTTATGATGATATTGATGGATGGGATATGCTTGATTATGCAGGCACTTTAGAAATGTATAATGATTTTAATAATTATGATGTAACTTTAACTGTTCCGGATGGATTTCAGATATGGGCAACAGGTGTATGGCAAAATCCCGGTGAAATCCTGAATAAAAAATATCTTGATCTATATGAAAAAGCTTTGGTATCAGATGAGATAATAAGGATAATCAGCAAAGAAGATCTGGATAATAAAAATATTTATAAAAGCGGTAAGAATAACTCTTTCAGATTTGTTGCCGAACATGTTCCCGATTTCGCATTTGGAATAAGTGATCATTATCTATGGGATGCTACAAGTTTTGTTGCTGATACTAAAACCGGAAGAAGAGTTTATTGTGCTGCCGCTTATAAAGAATCTTCTAAAGACTTTGTTGACAATGCATATTATGCTAAAGAAACTTTGAAATATTTTTCATTTGAAATTCCGGGAATACCTTTCCCGTATCCATCAGCAACTGTTTTTAATGGAGGAGGAGGAATGGAATTTCCAATGATAGTGAATAACGGATCCACTACATCCAAAGCAGGAACAGTTGGTCTTACTTCACACGAACTTGCTCACCAATATATGCCATTTTTTATGGGAACAAATGAGCGTAAATATCCTTTTATGGATGAAGGG
>JAVEUY010000407.1:0-2913 GCA_034005315.1 Ignavibacteriaceae bacterium
CAATTGCACTTGGTGTTGATATGTTCGATTGTGTTATGCCAACAAGAAATGCGCGTAATGCAAACTTGTTTACGTGGAATGGAACGTTGTCTATGCGTAATGCAAAGTATAAAGATGATTTTAATCCGCTTGATGAAAAATGTAATTGTTATACGTGCAGAAATTATACCCGTGCATATTTAAGACATCTGTTTATTGCTGAAGAAATTCTGGCGCTTGAGTTGGCTTCGATACATAATTTGTATTTTTATCTGCAGCTTGTAACTGAAGCAAGAAAACATATTTTAGCCGGTGATTTTTTAGATTGGAAAAATAAAACAGTAAAAGAAATATCAATTAAAAACTAAAACTTAAAGGAGAATAAATTGGATATATTTTTAGCAATGGCTCCGCAGGGCGGAGAAGGCGGCGGCGGCAGTATGGTCAGCACAATTATTATGTTCGGTGCAATCTTTGCCATCTTTTATTTTATGATAATAAGACCGCAGCAGAAAAGAGCAAAGGAAAGAGAAAAACTACTATCTAATATTGAAAAGGGCGATAAGATAATTACAAGCGGTGGTGTTCATGCTACAATAGTTGGTATTGAAGAAAAAACTGTTTTAATTGAAATTGCTCCGAACGTAAAAGTAAAAATCGAGCGTTCCGCAGTCGGCAGTGTAGTAAAATAAAATATTTGAATAGCTAAAGAAAAATACAATATAGACGATCATTTATTTTTAAGAATTAACTTAAGAATTAAAATGATCCTTTAAATAAAGAATAAAATTTCTGATATTTATAACGAAAGAAATACAAAACTTTTATTTTTATTCGTTCGTTTTTTTAGTGATGCTGCCCGGATGGTGAAATTGGTAAACACGCTAGCTTCAGGAGCTAGTGAGTGCAATCTCTTAGGGGTTCAAGTCCCCTTTCGGGCACAAACTTATTTAACTTTTATCGGATAGTCATTATGAAAAAAATAGTCCTATCATTACTATTCACAATTTATCCGATATTTTTCTGCAATGCTCAGTGGTTCTGGCAGAATCCCTTACCACAAGGTAATACCTTAAATTCATTTACTGTTACAAATGATACTACTGCTTATGCTGTTGGTCTTAAAGGGGCATTGATTAAGACAACCGATGCCGGTCAAGGCTGGTTTAATATTGAAGTTGATGCAAAGAATTTAATGAGTGTTTTCTTTGTAAACGAAAATCTTGGTTTCATAGCTGGATTATATGGCTCGATCTTTAAAACAGAGAATGCCGGAAATGATTGGACAGACCTTTCAATTTCAGAAACAGTGCATCTTAGATCAATATTTTTTAAGGACAATTATACAGGCTTCTGTGTTGGATTTAACGGAATAATAATCAAAACGACTGACGGTGGTAATAATTGGGTAAACATTCCGAGTGGAACAACAAATGATCTTCGCTCAATCTGTTTTCCGAATGACAGTATTGGTTTTATTATTGGCAGCAATGGAACGATCTTAAAAACAATTGATGGTGGTAATTCATGGTTTAATCAGAATAGCGGATTAACAGAACATCTGATAAGTTTTAACTTTTTAAATGATTCTACCGGATTCATTGTTGGTTATAGCGGGGCTTTATTAAAAACTACTGACAGTGGGAATAATTGGTCTCTGATTAATAATAACATAGGTGTAAGAATACCATTTATAAAATTTTTTAATGAATTAGTGGGTTATGTAGCTGCGACTACCAGTTCTTTTCAGGGGGCAATTGCAAAAACTACTGATGGCGGTATAACCTGGTCTGTGCAAATTGATAATAACTCAAGGCAACTGTTATCTATAGATTTCTTTAGTGATAGCGTTGGTGTTATTGTTGGAACTTTTGGCGTTATTTTCAGAACAAGTAATGCAGGTGAATCCTGGCAAAATAAATTACAAGGTTATAATGCTAAATTATCAGACATTTGTCCGATTGATTCAAATAATGTATTTGCAATTGGAAAGAAAGGAACAATTATTTTTACTTCGGATGGTGGAACAAATTGGTTAAGCCAAACAAGTAACACAACAAATGATTTGAACTCTATTTTTTTATTAAATAATGATACAGGATTTATTGCCGGAACAAACGGACTTATTCTTAAAACAACAAATAGGGGAGTAAACTGGAATAGTGTATCAAGCGGTGTAAGTAATAATTTACAATCTGTTTGTTTCATAAATAATAATTTAGGTTTTATAGTTGGAGAAAACGGAAGGATATTAAAGTCAATAAATGGTGGAAGTAACTGGATAAATAAATCAAGCGGTACCTCATCAAATCTCAGAAGTGTTTATTTTGTTGATGAGAATTCTGGTTATGCTGTCGGCACAAATGGTGTGATCTTAAAAACTACAAATTCCGGAGAAAGCTGGATAAACCAGATAAGCGGACTTTCAGCAACTCTGCACGATGTCAGGTTTAAAGACCCGATGACTGGAATAGCAGTTGGAAATAATGGTGTAATTCTTAAAACTATTAACGGCGGAATTGATTGGATACAAAAAACAAGCGGAACAACTGATTCTTTGCTTTCAATCAGATATGTTTCTGATAGTAACGGAAATGCTGTTTATGTTGCTGGTGGTCTCTCTGCAGGAGGTGCTGATGTAGAGGGCTTAATTCTGAATTCAACAGATGGCGGCGATTCCTGGAATTCAATAGATTCTAAAAGCAGCAGAACATTATATTCAATTTGTTTTCCTACTTCATCAATCGGCTATGCAGTTGGTGATGGAGGTGTTATAATTAAAACGTTTGATGTAATTATTCCAGTAGAACTCGTTTCTTTTAGTTCATATATCAATGGAAATACCTTAACTCTTAACTGGCACACAGCAACAGAGTTAAATAATCAAGGATTTGAAGTTCAGAGATTGCAAGATAATAAGATTGAAAAATTGTC
>JAVEUY010000408.1:0-2912 GCA_034005315.1 Ignavibacteriaceae bacterium
CGGTTTAATTGTAACAATCGTAGCTTTATATGGCTTTGCCTATGTAATAGCCGATCAAACTGATGGCGATGGCAAAAAGGTATTTGTTGATAATAAATGTCAAATGTGCCATACAGTTAAATCTGATGGAATAGAATCAAAAAAATCAGATGCTTCAGATCTTTCCGCTGTTGGAAAAGATAATACTGCTGAGTTTTTAACAAAATATTTGAAAAAAGAAGCCAAGCTAAATGATAAAGATCATAAATCATCTTTTAAAGGAAGTGACGAGGATCTTAAAGTTTTGGTTAACTGGTTATTAACCCTTAAAGGAGATAAATAGGATTTAAGTTTATCAACTATGGCACTTAAATCATCATCAAACGAGAAAAAAATAAGATGCTTCCCAAACATCTTAAATATAATACAAACCCTCCTTGTAATCGGATTAGTTATTTTACCCTCAAAAATATATGCTCAATCGAATGATGACTGTTTAATGTGCCATAGTGATAATGAACTCACTATGGAAAAGAAGGGAAAGGAAATTTCCCTTTTCGTTGATGAAAATATTTTTAAAAGCTCTTCCCATTCAAAATTAAGCTGTATATTATGTCATAAAGGTTTCGATCCGGAAGCAATGCCACATGCTGAGAATATTCAGGAAGTCAGGTGCGTTAGCTGTCATCAAAAAGACCTTACAAAACATTCATTCCATCCGCAGATTATTAAATCAATGGGTAATGGAAAAACTCCTGATACATCTTGTAAAAATTGCCACGGCATCCATGATGTTATTAGCATTAAAAATTCAAAGAGCAAATGGAATCAAAATAATTTAATTACTTCCTGCAGCAACTGTCATAAAGAAGCAGCTGAACAATATATAAATTCAAATCATGGCTCTGCTTTAAGGGATGGTGATAAATCAGCACCTAATTGTATTACCTGTCATAAATCACCGATAACAACATCTGCATTTGGTGAAAATAAAGTCGATAAAAAAATCACTCAGGAAAAGCTTTGTTTATCATGTCATCTTGATGATGAAGATGTAAAAAACAGAACCACTCCTTCTGCCGGTTTTATTCATGCGTATGATAAGAGTGTACACGGTATGGCGCTGCATAAAGATAAAAACGGAGATGCTGCCAGTTGTATAGATTGTCATGAGTCTCATAATATTTTAAAACCTGCTGATTCACGTTCAAGTGTTTACAGATTAAATATTCCAAACACTTGTGGAAAATGTCATAGTTCGATTAAAGATGAATTTCTAGAAAGTATTCACGGTCAGTTGGTTCTTAAAGGTAACGGCGATGCGCCATCCTGCACAAATTGTCATGGTGAACATAATATTCTGCGGGTTGATGATCCTAATTCACCGGTCGCTTTTCAAAATTTATCAAGACAAGTCTGTTCGCCTTGCCATGAGTCAATCGCACTTTCCGAAAAATATGGATTATCTGCTAACAGATACAAAACTTTTTCTGAATCATATCATGGATTAGCTTTAAGCGGCGGATCTGCTACTGTAGCAAATTGTGCAAGCTGCCACGGAGTTCATAATATTAAATCATCTTCTGATCCTACTTCTACAGTTAATAAAGGAAATCTTGTAAAAACATGCGGCTCCTGTCATCCGGGTGCAAATGAAACTTTTACCAAAGGTACTATTCACGTAACATTAGAAAAAGAAGATGAACCAATCCTTTATTGGATATCTTATATCTATATAACATTACTTATCTCAGTTATTGGCGGAATGTTCGTCCATAATCTGCTCGATATGATTAAAAAATCTAAAATTAAGAAATTAAAACAACGTGGACATATTGTAGAAGAAGAATTTGGACATGCACTATATTTAAGAATGACGGTAAATGAGAGAATTCAGCATGCAGTAATGGCAGGCAGTTTTATGATTCTTGTATTAACCGGATTTATGTTAAGATATCCGAATGCCTGGTGGGTCTCACATATTACAGATATTTGGTCTGACGTTTTTATTTATAGAAGCTGGGTTCACAGGATTGCAGCAGTAGCAATGATTTCTGTCAGCCTTTATCATATTTATTATATTGCCTTTACGAAAAGAGGACGCGAGTTAGTAAAAGATTTATTCCCGACTCTTAAGGACTTTACTGATGCTATTGGTGTAGCTAAGTTTAATCTCGGAATTTCAAAGGTAAAACCTAAACTGGATAGATTTAGTTATGTTGAAAAAGCCGAATATTGGGCTTTGGTTTGGGGAACAATAGTTATGTCATTTACCGGTTTATTAATGTGGTTTTACATTGATTACATTGGCTTATTCTCAAAACTCGATTGGGATATCGCAAGAACTATTCACTTTTATGAAGCCTGGCTGGCATTCCTGGCAATAGTGGTCTGGCATTTCTATTTTGTTATTTTTAATCCGGATGTTTATCCGATGAGTTTAGCCTGGTTCAAAGGCACTGTTACTGAAGAAGAAATGGCGGAAGAGCATCCGCTTGAACTTGAAAGAATCAAAAGGAAACAAGCTGAAGAAAGAATGAAATCTGAACAAAATTCAGATGATGTTTGACCTTAGCTCTGTTTTAATTCTGATTTTGATTATCGTTATTTATTCTCCTTAAACTATTATTGAGGAATAATATGAAAAAAGTATTTCCCCATTACGTTTACAATCCAATTACACTTACAGGCGCTGCTATTGCTCTGCTGAGTTTTGGTTTAATAATTTTCCTATTCATTCTGGATATATTCAGCAGTGAAGAAAATACTTACATGGGGATACTTACATACATTATTCTTCCTTCAATTCTTATTGCCGGATTGTTACTAATTGCATACGGAATCATTCGCGAGAGAAAGAGAGAGAAGCAAGGGAAACTAAGAACACAAAAACTTCCGGTTATTGATTTAAATGATCCAAAGAAAAGAGCGAT
>JAVEUY010000409.1:0-2911 GCA_034005315.1 Ignavibacteriaceae bacterium
AAATCTCAATTGGTTTGGAATTTAAATCGCTACCAACTTTAATAATTTGTAATCTTACTTTAGTTCCGGCTTTACCTCTTATAAGCTATACAGCATCAGTAATACGCCAGCCGAAAATAACTTCAAACTCGCCGTCTTCACCCTGAGCAACTCCGATAATTTTATCATCTGATTTAAGTAAGCCGCTTTTATATGCAGGACCACCGGGAATAATTTCAACAATTTTTGTGTAATCATCTTCAGTTTGTAATCTTGCACCAATTCCTTCCAAAGAAAGGCTCATATCAATTTTAAAATTTTCAGAAGAAACAGGTGATAAATAATTTGTATGCGGATCAATATTTTCAGTAAAAGAATTCATCGCAAATTGAAATACATCTTCAGGTTTATATTGATTAATAAAATTTGCCAGGTTTTTATAACGTTTTCTAAGTGTGTTTTGAATAAACTCCCAGTCTTTACCGTTCAGCTTATAAGTCAGTGCATCGTTTTTCAGTCGCTTTCTCCAAAGCTCATCTAACTCGGAGTTATCTTTAGCCCAATCTGCCTTTTCACGGTTATATTCAAAATTCTCATCTAGAGTGTAATCAAATTCAGAATTTAATAACAAATCAATAAAATGCAGTCTTTCGTTAAACCTTTGGCGATACAAATTAAAAGCTTTAAAATAAAAATCCAGATTGCCATCAATCAGGTTATCATCAAGTTTATATTTATAAAGAGCAAGATTATCTATATCTGATTTTAAGAAATAATTTTTTCCATTATCTAAAACTTTCAAATATCTGTTGAATATTTTTTCTGACAGCGAATCATCTATTTCAAATTGTTTATAATGATAGCGTGATAAGAGCGTAACAAGTAACTGGCTCTCAGTTCTATAATGATTAAGGGGTTCAAGTACTGTCAGTGTATCTTTTGTAATTGAATCTGAAGAAACAATACGTGAACCGGAAATCGAAAAGCTCAATGTTGCGATCGAAATTAAAACAAATAATATTATGCTAAATTTTTTCATTAAATGCTCTGATTGATAAATTATAGTAAAAACTCAACTTACTTAACGGGTAAATATACAATTAGTTAAGAAATTTCAAGATATTAAGACTTCTGTGATGAATAATGTGTTCCGTGACAAATAGTTTTTTGAAAAAGAAAAATGATGTAAAACTTTTTTAACTTTGTTCACAAGTTTAATAATGGTTTTTAGATGGCAAAAGTAAAAGAAATACTTAGAAGAAAAGCACAATACACTGACCCGTTAAGCGCATCTGTTGAAGATATATTTTCGGATATCCAGAACAGTATAGAGAATAAAGATGAAGTTGAAGTAATTGAGAAAGATGGAAAGAAAATGTTCGTTTTCAATGATCCGCTTTTTTCTCGTGAACCAAGAAGTATCATAAATTATTCAATCTTCAGAGGTAAATGGGAGTTTGAACCGCTTGAAGATATAGATGAAACTGATCATGATAAATGTGCTATACAGTTTACACCTCTTAACGATTCTGCTAAAATTATTATTGCTTTCAAGTCGTTAAAAGACAGAGTCGAGTTTATGAACTCTATTTATGCAAATGAAGAAATGAAACAGATTGGCAGCGGAATGAGTTTTGAAAAATTAGCTAATTCAAAAGTGTTAAAAACCACCGGCGGTTTACTGGGCTTAACAATGGCTGGCTATGGATTATACAAAATGTTTTCGAAGAAAGATGAAGAATAATTTGTTAAATCTTTAATCCCGCATCAATATTTTATCTGACCAGTTATAATTAATCCTTAGCAATTGTTCTGCTGAAAATATAATCTACATTTTTCAGCATATTTTTGTTTTCAAAGATTTCTGTTATCTCAGATTCCGAAAGAATATTTTTTATTTTATCAGATTTTAATAATTCATCTTTAAGATTAAGTGATTGATCCCGCCATACTTTCATTGCACAATCCTGAACCAATTTATAAGCGTCTTCACGTGAAATACCTTTTGTAACAAGTTTTAATAATACTGTCTGTGAAAAAATTAATCCTCTTGTAAGATTTAAATTCTTTAACATATTTTCAGGATAAACTATTAAGTTAGAAATTAACCTGATCATCAGGTCCAGAATATAATCCGTAACAATAAAACTATCCGGAATAATTACTCTTTCAACAGATGAGTGTGATATGTCGCGTTCGTGCCATAAAGCTACATTCTCTAAAGCTGCAATAGAATTGCTGCGTAGAACTCTTGCTAACCCTGTTATCCTTTCACTGATAATCGGATTGCGTTTATGCGGCATTGCAGAAGATCCTTTTTGACATTTTGAAAAATATTCTTCAGCTTCAAGTACTTCAGTTCGTTGTAAATGACGAATTTCAATTGCTATTTTTTCTAAAGTTGCACCAATAACAGCAAGAGTAGAAATAAACTCAGCATGTCTGTCTCTTTGAATTACCTGTGTTGAGATGGGAGCAGGTTTTAAACCCATTTTATTGCAGACATATTCTTCAACTTTTGGTGATAAATGCTCGAAAGTTCCAACTGCACCTGATATCTGTCCGACACTAATATTCTCAATTGCTATTTTTAATCTTTCAATATTTCTTTTAGTTTCTTCATACCACAAAGCAAACTTTAATCCCATTGTTGTTGTTTCTGCATGTATTCCATGAGATCTGCCGACACAAATAGTATTTTTATGTTCCAATGCTCTTTGCTTTAATGCAGTCTTTAAATCTGATAATCTATTTAAAAGTAAATTTCCTCCGGTTTTCATCTGATAGGAAAGTGTAGTATCAAGAATATCGGATGAAGTCATTCCATAGTGAATGTGTCTTGATTCAGGTCCGACATATTCGGCAACGTTAGTAAGAAAAGCAATAACATCGTGCGGGGTAGTTTCCTCAATCTCAAGAACCCGGTTAACAT
>JAVEUY010000031.1:0-13384 GCA_034005315.1 Ignavibacteriaceae bacterium
TATCAAAAAGTTATATGGAACTGGAACAGGAAGAAAATCCGTGACCCGCGTTCCGTCTGGTCAGCAACTAAATCTAAAAATAATTAATTAACTGTTCGTTAGTAGTTACAGGGTGAGGTTAGTTTAATGAATACAGAGAAAGCCAATCTCAGGTCTTATAAAATTTTATTCCTTAATACGCTGGCATTTATGCTGTCTTTTTCTGCCTGGACAATCAACGGAATATTAGTAGCATTTCTTGTAGATAATAATATATTTAAATGGAGCAGTGTTGAAGTCGGATGGCTGCTTGGTATTCCGGTTTTATCGGGCGCAGTTTTCAGATTTCCAGTCGGAATACTTACAGATAAATTCGGTGGAAAGATCGTTTTTACTTTGTTGTTGATTTTCTGCTCTGTTCCAATGTACCTGCTTTCATTTGCTGATGAATATATAATCTTTGCAGTATTAAGTTTTTGTTTTGGTATAATAGGTTCAAGTTTTGCGTGCGGAGTTGCTTATGTTTCACTTTGGTTTCCTAAAAGACAGCAAGGAAGTGCACTTGGAATTTTTGGAGTTGGAACTATCGGCACTGCGTTAACAGCTATGCTTGCACCCAGTTTATTAAATATGTTAACAGACAACGGAATGAATACCGAAGGATGGAGATATCTGCCGCAAATCTATGCCGCTGTTCTGATGATTATGGGAATAGTTTTCTTTTTGTTTTCAAATAAAAGATTACCTGAAAAGAAAAAATCATTTAAAGAGCTTACTCGGCCTTTAAAACAAATACAAGTCTGGCGGTTTGGTATTTATTATTTTCTTGTATTCGGATGCTTCGTTGCTTTTTCTCAATGGCTTATTCCTTATTATGTAAATGCATATTATATGTCTCTTATTACTGCCGGTCTTCTTACCTCTGCATTTAGTTTACCTTCAGGACTTATTCGTGCTCTTGGCGGATGGCTTGCAGATAAATTTGGTCCGCAAAAAGTATTATTTAATGTATTCAGCGCTTCGATTCTTTTATCATTTTTATTAATCTTTCCTAAGATGGAGATATATTCTCCCGGTTCAGGTATTATGGCAGATCAAAGCGGCGTAATAACTGCTGTTAATGAAAATGAAATAATTCTTGATAACCACAGATATCCATTGATAAAAAAATCCTCTGATTTTAATCCTGAATCTGATGCAACTATAGTATTGCCCAGGATAGAATCCTGGAATGAACCTGTTGTTATAGAAGGTGACAAGGTTCAGAAAAGAGAGCTTCTTGCCAAAGGTGTTACAAGAATTTTCTTTCAGGCCAATGTATGGATATTTTCCGGATTAGTATTTTTAATTGGTATTGCCTGGGGGCTTGGTATGGGAGCAGTATATAAATTTATTCCTGAATATTTTCCCAATGAAGTCGGAGTAGTCGGCGGAATGGTTGGTGTGCTTGGAGGCTTGGGAGGATTTATAGCGCCGATTATTTTTGGATATGTACTTAGCTTTTCAGGTGTATGGACTTCAAGCTGGTTTATGATGCTGCTGCTTTCAGTTATCTGTTTAACCTGGTTGCATAAATCCGTTACGAAAACAATTGATCCTGATTTATTAGAAGGGATGGATAAGGCAGGGTAATACAGAATTTTCTTTTAACTTAAATTTCCTCAATAACTGATTTACTCATCAGCCAGGTAAGTTGTTTAATTACTGATCTTATAAATCCGATAAATGCTGCCAGCCACGCTGTAAGAGCGATGTAAATAAAATATTCAGGTACCTGATCAAGAAAATGTATATTCATTGCATCAGCCATACGAAATGTACAGGCAGTGTACATACCGAGAGGGAAAACGGCTCCCCAGTAAAGCGGATCATATTTAAGCGGAAACCTTTTATAGATGTGCCTCCAGATTGCAAGAATAAAAAGCATTGGTATCCACCAGGTGCCTGTAACCCAATAGAAAATTGTGAATCCCTTTATAAAAGGCAGCAGGGATTGTACAAACGGAGCGTTATCAGTTTCCATAATTAGAAGTGAACCTGCAAGAGTTGAAATTGCCATCGCACCCATATTTATCCAATACGGCGGCGAAAGATCTCCCGGAACAAATTTAAAAAATGTATAACGATAAAAAATTAAAGAAATCATCCAGATATAAAGCATACCGCCCCAAAGCCACATACACAAAGCTAAAAAGTTCATCTGCAATTTAAACGGCTGCTGCAAGTGAGATGCAAGCAATGTACTTAATACCGCAATTGATTGTGTTGCAACTACTGCAAGAAGCCATGCACCTGTGATACCTTCATTTAAAGGGGGTTTATTTTCTTTAACTGTAAATCCTGTGAAGATTGAATAATTTAAAATTATCCATGAAACAAGTCCGATTATCCAGAGAATAAAAGATGCTGAATAATCATCATAAATAATTACAAACTGACTGCCGAGAATACATGAACCCGCAACGATAGTAAAAAAACCAGGACCTTTCTGATGGTCAATCATATCGGTTAGAAAGTCCTTGTGAAAAAGGAATAGCCGTAACAGAGTTAATATTAAAAGAGAAATATAGAACCAGATATTCAGCCAGAAGAGTAAATGCGCCAACCAATTAATTTTAAGCAGATAACACGAAATAGAAATAATTCCCGTGGACATCACCATAGCGAAATAAGCTGAAGGCAGATTTTTTACAATCTCTTTTACTCTGCTAAAAGAAGTTACTTTATGTGAAGTATCAGTGTTATTGCTCATAGGTAAATGAAAATTAATGAATAATAGAGGAATGTTCAAAATAATTATTTTCTTTTAACCTGATAAAAATTAAATAGTATTTTGTACTTAGGATTTAAGTATCTAAATTCATTTATTAAATAATGATTGAAATAGTAAAGTTAATTTCTGCTGAATAAGTGTATTGACTTTAAATAGTTGTTTTATTGAAAGGAAGTTTATGGAACAAGATCATAAATCCAAGGATGATGCAATAAAAAGATTTGTAGAGAAAGATACCGGCAGTGAAGAATTATCGCCTATGGATCCGCCGGATGCATTTGATCCGCTAAATATTGAATCTATACCTTATGAAAATATGCACCCATTCCTGCAGAATTTAGTGGATGAACATAAAGCATTTACCGAAGTGTTGAACAAGTTTGAAGAGGCTTTGTTTAAATGGAAAAACAACAACTGGGTTTTTAATGATGAGATTAACGTTGGACTGAAACAATTTTTTACTTTTTTTGATGAAAAAGTTCCTGTGCATAATTCCAAAGAAGAGAAAAAATTATTTCCGCTTCTTCATACAAAACTTATTGAAACCGGTGAACACAATTCTGAAGATCCTTCTATAACCGGTATAAACGTAATGGAAGACGAGCATATAAAAGTTGCACAGGTTACTGCTATTGTTTTCAACTTTCTTGGTTTGGCAGCAAGACTGCCGGATCAGCAGTCAAGAGAAATTACTTATCAGTCGGTATTCAACCAGGGAATGGCAATTGTTGAAACAATGAAATTACATATCTTCAGAGAAGAAAATATTTTGTTCCCGCAGGCTATGCAGTATTTTAATGAACAAGAATTCAACAAAATGATAGATTAAAAAATTGACTGATGTAAAAATCCAATCACAAACGGGAAGCACGCAACAGGAGTCTTTTCTTTCTTTATCAAAAACAGGAAAGATAACCGCATTATGGGCATTAAGTGAATCCACATTAGGAGGATTACTTCACGCTTTAAAATTACCATTTCGTGGTATGATTATCTCAAGTGCTGCAATAATTCTGATTGGAATGATCGCAAAATTTTCAGACAAACGAGGTCAGATAATAAAATCTACATTAGTTGTAATTTTTATTAAGGCAGCTATCAGTCCCCACAGTCCTGCAACAGCTTATCTTTCTGTTTTACTTCAGGGATTACTTGGAGAAATTCTTTTCTTTACCAAAAGATTTAGTCTTTTTTCTTCTTTAACACTTGGAATAGTTGTTTCATTGTTTAACGGATTTCAGAGAATATTAGTTTTAACACTTATATACGGCAATACATTATGGAAGAGTATTGATGATTTATTAAACTATATTGCTGAAGACTGGCTGCTTATTACCATAAACGATCCAATTAAGTTTAGTTTGGTATTAATTATTTTATATGTGGGGATGCATTTACTGATTGGTATTACTGCAGGTATATTCGCATACAGAATTCCAAAATCAGTTGAAAAAAAACTTAGAGAACCTGCTGTGTTTATTCCCGTTAACAACACGATTTCAGACGAACAGAAATATAAAAAATCCAAAAAAAGAAAATGGTTAAAACCATCAGCAATAGTAATATTGATAATTGCATTGGCTGTAGTAATTCTGAGTTATTTTTATCCTTTGTCTGATAAGATAGTTGTTAACGATATAGTGATTATGATCGGCAGATCAATACTTATAATTTCTCTATGGTTTTTTGTATTTGCACCGAGAGTAAAGAATTTTGTTAAAAAGTTTTTTCATAACAGACAGAATAAGTATGCAAAAGATATTGAATTGTATATATCATCCATTCCGACTTTAAAAGGACTAATAGCTGCCAGTTGGAAAAGCACTTCAAAATATAAAGGAATTAAAAAACTAAATCTGTTTATGATTACATCATTGGTATATATTCTTCAGGATTACAAATCTAACTGATTCAGCTAAAATAAATTAATAAAGCTTTTATAAAATGTATAATGATATTACAGGCATAATTCTTTCCGGCGGCAAAAGCAAAAGGATGGGTGTTAATAAGGCTATGCTTATGGTTGGCGATGAAACACTGATTGAAAGAACTGCTAAACTAATGTCTGATTTATTCGGCAGGATACTGCTGATAACAAACACACCTGAGGAATATAATTTTCTGGGATTAAAAGCTTTTGAAGATATTTATAAAGATGTCGGACCGCTTGCCGGAATACATTCAGGATTAACTAATTCAACTACAGAAAAAAATTTTATTATCGCTTGTGATATGCCGTTTATAGATAAAGAACTAGTTGAATTTATCATTAATTATAAAACAGATAAACCCGTAACAATTCCAAAAGCCGGAGGAGTTACTCAGCAGCTATGCGGAATGTTTTCAAAAAGTATTCTTTATGAAATAGAAAATATGATTCAGGAAAGTGGTTCTGTCAGCGGTGAAAAAGGTAATCATAAAATTACAGGTTATAAAGTGCAGCACTTATTCCAAAGAGTAGATACAGAAATAATTGATGTTGAAAGTAAGTTTGATAAGTATGAAAGTGGAATGTTCCTTAATGTAAACCGGAAAGAAGATTTTGAAGGAGCGATAAAAAGATTGAGAAAGTAAAAAGAATTATAGTTCATTCCTCCGAAGTGGGGAACAAGAGTTTGTAAGCAGGAAGTTAGAAGTGATGAGAAAGGAGTCAGGAGACAGAAGTCAGGAGTCAGAATTTTTTATAATTGGAAATAATATTTGTTTCTATATCATCGTTTCAATTCGGTGTTTGTGAAAAGATTACTGATGATAACAATACTGTCAATAAGATTAAAAGCTTTTTCATTTTAAACTCCATTTTTTATTTAAGTAGAATAGACTTAAAAGTTTTAATTGAATTTTTTGTTTTGAGGAAAATAAGGTAAATTCCACTTGGAAGCATATTACCTATCTTGTCCTTTGCATTCCAGTAAATATTATAATTTCCCGGAGAAAGCTCTTTATCTAAAAGTGTTGTTATTTCTTTCCCTAATGCATTATATATTTTTATCTGAACAGAAGAAGACTCAATTATGCTGAAGTTTATAGTACTTTCGAAATTAAATGGATTTGGATAAGCACTGAGTGTTTCAAAATAGACTACATTATTTATCAAATCTTTTACTTCTGAAGACTCATTTCTTTTTAGAATGTAGCTAAAAGCATATTGAAACGAAGGTATATATTTATCCATTGGAATAAGTAAATCCATCTTACCATCGCGGTTGAAGTCATTCATTGTCGTAATACAAAATTCAGCTCCTGGTTGAGTTGCTTCTCCCATTTTAGCGTACCAAATCTTATATTGATGATTATCAGGTGAACCTGTAAACTGAAGAATTAAAATTATATTGCCGCTTGAAATTACTAATTCTTCCCTGCCATCATTATCCATATCAATTGCCTGAATATAATTGGCACCGAAAGATGTTGCATATCTCAATTCAATCCTGGCAACAACATTATATGTATTATTCCCGCTTGCTTCATAACACTGATATACTGTTATGCCCTCCTCAAAGTCCTGTCCGCCTACCCAGAATTCTGTTTTTCCGTTCCTATCAATATCATTAGTTTTAGTTTGCATATAGGCATTGTAAGTTAGAAAAGGGAATTGGTTTACTATTGAGTATTCGTTTTCATTTTTATTTTCTATCACAAAAACATTACCTGGACCTGAACTTGCAACCAATTCTGTTTTGCCATCCTGATCAAAATCATCAATCGCAAAGCCAGAAAAAACGCTTTCAAATATTGACTTGAATCTGAATACTTCCTCAAAATTATTTATGCTTTCCCTATATTCAGATATTGCAATCATTGTTGTATCCCAGACTAATGAGGTTGTTAAAGCACAATCAATTATTCCGTTATTATCCAGGTCATTGAATACCATATCATTTATTTGAAGTGAGTCTAAATAAAATTTAAAATCAAAAGATGTAGGTAAAGTGTTTAGGGCTGGACTTGTATAAACAGGATAAAATAAAAAGGTAACAATGGGATCATAAGTCGATATTAGAATAATTTCTTTATTTCCATCATTGTTTACATCTCCAATTGTTTTTGCTGATAGCGTTGAGGAAGGGTATTGAAAAACTTCAGTGAATATTCCATTTGTATTTTGTTCGTAAACTCTTACGGGTCCTATAAAACCTGGAAGAGAAACATCTGTATAACCATATATTTCTAGTCGCCCGTTATTATTTAAATCTCCAACAGGAATTGGGGCATAGAAATCATTAGATAATTGAACTTTTTGCCAGAAAGTGAACATACCTTCAAACTTAGTAGTATCAATTTCCCAAACATTTATTATTGTTGTGTTAAAGTTTTTGTTGTTTTCAACCGGGCTTTCTTTACTACCTAGATAAAACACATTACTCTCACCGGTTCTATATGTTAGCCTGTAAACATCAGGCGATATCTCTTCAACCTTTCCACCACGCTCAACAAACTTTTGCAGTTCTGATTCTTTGTTAAATGTGTTATAAGGTTTGTACTCTTGTGCAATTGCTAAGCTTGTTAATAATAAAATGTAAGAAATCAATACTAAAGACTTCATTTTTAATTACCTTTAAAAAATTATCAGGGGAAAGAAATAAACACTAATTTTTACTGATCTACGTAAAACCGGTTGGGTAAAAGTAAGTGATAAATGTTAAATGCTCAAGGTTAAAAACAAGGAGTCAGGAGACAGAAGTCAGGAGTCAGAATTTTTTATAATTGGAAATAATATTTGTTTCACACAAAGCCTGTGGTTAATTAAAGCGCTATTGTTTTCTGTTCTATCCCTCACTTTTTGAGGTTGTGTGAAAATTATGAATTGCACGACTTTTTGCATAGCTATCCCTTTCGGATAAGTCGTGGTATTAGAATACTAAAATAGTTGTTTGACTTTAGCCATAAATTCTTTTGTCAAAATATTGCAGCATCTTTAACGAAAGTAATTAAATAATAAAACTGATAGTATTATCAATTATTTGAACTCAACCCCCGACCCCTTCTCTTAAGAAGAGAAGGGGAGAAAGTCCCTCTCTTTTTAAGAGAGATTTAGGGTGAGTTAGCTATTAAGAAAGACAGGAAACATTTATTTAAAGTGATAAATTGTATTGAAGATGCTTTCTTCTATTTAAATAAAAAAAAATAAATTAACTCAACCCCCAACCCCTTCTCTTAAGAAGATAAGGGGAGAAAGTCCCTCTCTTTTTAAGAGTGGGATTTAGGGTGAGTTAGTAATTAAGAAAGACAGGAAACATTTATTTAAAGTGATAAATTGTATTGAAGATGCTTTCTTCTATTTAAATAAAAAAAAATAAATTAACTCAACCCCCAACACCTTCTCTTAAGAAGATAAGGGGAGAAAGTCCCTCTCTTTTTAAGAGAGGGATTTAGGGTGAGTTAGTAATTAAGAAAGACAGGAAACATTTATTTAAAGTGATAAGTTGTATTGAAGATGCTTTCTTCTGTTTAAATAAAAAAAATTAAATGAACTCATCCCCCAACTCTTTCTTTTAGGAAAAGAGGAGGCGAGAGTCATTATAGAAAAAATGAATTGCAACGACTTGGTAATTAGTTTTGTTCTTTTTCATTATCCTACAGTTAAAGCTGTGGATTAATGATATTCACACAATCTGTTCTTAAGAAAGATTAAGAGAGTTAAAAGCAAGAAGTCATGAGACAGAAATAAGAATTTAAGTCACTCTTTCGCTTCAGTTTCTGGTCTTTTGCTTTTCCTCAATTTCCAGTCCACACCTAATGAACCTGAACCGAAAATAAAATAAGTTAAAAGCAGAACCAGAACCAGGACAGAAAGTTCAAGTGACTGTCCAACAGAAAGGAGCCCTTGTTTAAGATGTATCAGAAACACTGCTCCAAAGAGAATCGGGATCTGAATAAATGCAGCAAGACGAGTAAGAAATCCGATAGCTAATAAAAATCCTCCTGCAGTATGTGCAATTGTAATATAAGAATACCACCAATAAGTTCTGTCTTCGCCGGCAAGGCGGGCAATAGTATCAGGATCCGAAAAAAGTAAAATGCCTCTTACAAAAAGTGCTGTGCCCAGAAAAATTCTTATAAGTGAATAAGCAAGCGAACTATTATTATCTAATACTAACCAAAAGTTTTTGGAAGAACTCATTAGCTATCCTTTTTTCTTAATTAAACATACATTTTATAATATCTAAACTGATACTATTTATTGTTTAAATCTTTTTGGACTATCTCAAGAAGATATTCAGCAACAGCTTTTGCTTCATCAGGTTTTAATCCCGGATTTGGCATAGGAGGATATGCTTCATTTACTCTGACAGGATTTCGGATAAATGCAATAAGCTGGTCTTCTTTATTAAAATATTTCGGGATTACTTCATCGTGAGGCGGTCCGACTAATTTTCTGTCAAATAAGTGACAAGGCGCGCATCTGACATGGTAAATATCTTCAGCATTAATTTCAGGAGCTTTGTCAGTACCTTTTAACGCAGACAGATGTATTTCATATTCATTATTCAATTTTGTAAAATTTTCTTTGTTTGCCCCGAAAATAATCATCTGATTATTTAAACCGTAGGTAAGTAAAAAAAACATAAGTGCAGCTACAAGATATGCAGCTATTGTTTTATTGATTTTTTTATAAAGCAGATAAAACAAGTGATAACCAATAAATAAAAAGATAAGACCCAGAGTTAAGTAAAGAAAATATCCGGAGGTAAGATAACTATCAGGCATCATCTTCATATCGATAATAATAAACAAAGGTATAAGACACGCAGCAGTGAAAGCAATACTTAAAATGAATTTTTTTGCAATCTCCTGGTATTCTTTATCATCTTCTTTATGTGAGTTTTTTATGTTGAAAATACTAAAGGAAAGAAATGCACCGGTTATTGCAAGAGAAATTAATAATAAAAGCACAAACCTTATCAGCACAGCCAAGCTAAAAAGATATCCTATGCCTGCTGATGTTTGCGCTGATTCAATAAATATTGAATTTGTAAGCGAAGCGATAAATAACCATAAAGAAAAAAACATACTGACCGAACCGATCAAAGCGGAATTAATATCTGCTTGTCTGAACTCATCAAGTGAATTTTTATACCTGTAAATAAAAAGTAAACCAACAAATGAAAATATTAATGAGTAAACAAGATAGTCGGGTACAGATGTACTCTGTAATTGATATATCTGAGAATAAATTATAATCAATGTTATAACAGGTAAAATACAAAATGCTATACCGGTTGCTCTGTTGAACAAAACAATATCCATTATCTCTTTTGAAAGTCGTCTGTAATTTGCATCCAGGTTTTTGCTTACATTTTTCTTTAGATAATATGAAAGAACAGTACCCCATAAAGCAATACTGCTGAAAATAATGAAAAGAAAAATCACTATTATAAACATATAACCAAGCAGTTCAATATGCTCGGATGATTGTGGTAGTGCAAGTTTATTAAGCCAGTCCATTGATAAAATTATTTTTTAGTTTAAGAATAAATCCATTAACGATTTTGATAACAGAGTTAATACAATAGCATTAAATTAATTAAAAAAGATAATTGATTGTTCATAATCAGATATTAAAGTCGTGATTAAGATAGCACTATAATTTATTTCTGTCAACGGCAAATAATACTAAAAATGAATATAAATAAAATACTGCGTGATAATTAACTGCTTAATCTCGCTTGATTATTTTTTATAACTTCGTTATCTTTAATCAGACAAAAACATCTGATTTTAAAGTTTATTGTATGACGGTTTTGTTTTCTAAAAAATGTGAGTACGGTTTGCAGGCAGTGCTTTATATGGCTGCTCAGGATGAAGATCGTATTTGTTCTGCCGAAGAAATCTCAAACAAATTAAGCATTCCAAAAGAATTTATATCAAAAATTTTACAGAGCCTAACTGCAAGCGGAATAATTGAATCGAAAAAAGGAAAAACCGGCGGTTTCAGACTTGCAATTCACTCTTCGAAAATAAAACTAATTGATATTGTTGAAGCAATTGATGGTTTAGAAAGTTTTAATTCCTGCGTTCTGGGATTTTCTAATTGCACACCGAAAAATCCCTGTCCGGTTCACAAAGAATGGGGAGAATTAAGAACCAAAGCCTACGAAATGTTAAGCTCAGAAACGATTGATAAGTTTAAAGAGAAAACGTTAAATAAAATAAGTGTTCTTTAAATAAATGTTTAATGTAATATTTTGAATTTTACAGCAATGAATAAGACTAAAATAAAACTGAACAAAGTAAAAGTAATTCGTAATAATGAAAAGGGGATTCAGAAAACGAGATTTATTATCCAATCATTATTTGCAGCACTCTGCATCTGGATTGGAGTTGAATTCTATTTATTCACTCAATATTTAGAAACAAATGGTGCAGCAGCTTTTTATACACGCCCTCCCGGTGTTGATGGATTTCTACCAATCAGTTCCTTTATGAGTTTTTATTTGTTCTTAAAAACCGGAATAATACACAATGCACATCCGGCAGGATTTTTTATTTTCTTTGCAATCATTTTAATCTCACTTGTATTTGGTAAATCATTCTGCAGTTGGTTTTGTCCGGTTGGTTTTATCTCTGAACTTATTGGTGACTTTGGAGAAAAAGTTTTTAAACGAAGATTAAAACTTCCCAAATGGTTAGACTATCCTTTAAGAAGTCTGAAATATTTACTGTTGGGTTTTCTTGTTTACTCGGTGGTTTTTATAAAGACTGTAGCTGCGTTGAAGGCATTTCTTGACAGCCCTTACAATTTAGTTTCTGATGTAAAAATGTATTACTTCTTTGCTGATATATCCGAAACAGCTTTGATAGTTATTGCTGTGTTATTTATTCTTTCTATAGTAATAAGAAATTTCTGGTGCAGATTTCTTTGTCCATACGGAGCCTTGCTTGGTATTTTATCTTTGATCAGTCCGAATAAAATTCAAAGGAATGCTAAAAGCTGCATTGACTGCGGTCTCTGCAATAAAGCTTGTCCTTCTTTTATAAAAGTAGATAGTGTAAAAACAGTTATATCAGATGAGTGTTCGACTTGCTTGAATTGTGTTGATGTTTGTCCGGTTAAAGATACTTTAGAATTGAAAACAATTCTTCCCGGCAGAAAAAGAATAAGCAAAAAAGTAGTTGCAATCGGAGTAGTTTCAATATTTATGATTGTTACTGGTTTTGCAATGTTAACCGGTAATTGGCAAAATAATATCACAAAAGAAGAATATCTGATGCACAATAAAATAATGAACAGTTATGGTCATCCAACCGGAACAAAAGAGTTTAAGAAACTTAACGAAGAAGTTCAGACACAAAATCAAAGTTTAAGCAGATAATTTTTAAGCATACCTTAAACATTTGAAGCATTATCAGGGGATAGTTAACTGAGTTTAATGCTAAAATAATTTTAGAAGAAACAAATAATAAAAATATAAACCATATCAGAAATTCTTTGGAAGGTAAAAGGCTGCGGAAAAGAGTATATTATCGATAGCAGAAAAAAATATTTATTGATTTTAATATTATGACTGCCTGATGTTGTTTTATGCTTTCAAGGGGAAAGTGTTTAAGCGAAAAAGTTTTGCTGGTGCTTGGTTAAGAGGAGTTTGTTCTGATAAAACAAAAACAAGTGAACCAGTTCTGATAAAAATTTCAATATAAAATAAAATAAATTTCATTCGATTATGAAAAAAGTCATAGACAAAATTAAACCGCCTCCCAAATGGAAGATACCGGTTTTATTCAGTCTTGGAATAATAACCGGATTATTTTTCTTTATACTACATGTTGCAAGAGCAACATCATATCTTTCTGATAAACCGGAAGCTTGTGTAAACTGCCACGTAATGGCACCGCAATATGCAACGTGGGAAAGAAGCAGTCACGGCAGAGTTACTGTTTGTAATGATTGTCACGTTCCACAGGATAATATTTTTAAAAAATATTATTTCAAAGCAACTGATGGAATGCGGCACTCTTATATGTTTATATTCAGGCTTGAACCGCAGGTAATCAGGATTCACGAAGCGGGAAGAAATGCTGTTCAGCAAAATTGTATTCGCTGCCATATAGAAGTTATTCATCCAATTTCTGTAAGGGCAATAAGCAATCAGAAAATTCAGGAAGAAGGCGATGGATACTGCTGGGACTGTCATCGGGAAGTTCCGCACGGAAGAGTGAACAGCCTGTCATCAACTCCATATGCAAGAGTGCCGGTTTTAACCTCACCGGTTCCGGAGTGGATTGAAAAAAGTTTAGGAATAAAAAAGATTAATCAATAATAAATCAATCAGAGAAAAATTATGAAACCAATTAGTGAAATAGTAAAAAACAAACCATGGCTTGGATGGTTTTTGTTCTTTGCAACAGCAGTTGTAGTTTTTTTAATTGGATTATTTGCTTCTTCTATTATTGAAAGAAGAAGTGAATCAGCAACACTGCAGGTAATAAAACCAATAAACGATTGGGAACCAAGGAATGAAGTATGGGGAGAAAATTATCCTCGTGAGTTTGAATCATATCTGAAAACATTAAATACAGATTTTGCCAGTAAACATGGCGGAGCAAAGATGATTGATTATCTTGAGAAATATCCTGAGCTTGTTGTAATGTGGGCTGGATATGCTTTTTCAAGAGAATATAATCAGGGCA